>JAGDXS010000007.1 GCA_023261755.1 Thermoplasmata archaeon
ATAAAGAACAAGGTACACAGCATTCTATCATTGCATGGTATAAAGATAAAAGCCAAGGACATATTTGGCAAGAAAGGGCTTGAGCAGATATCAAGATCTATTGCCAAGCTTAGTTATTCTGAAAAGATTGTGCTAAATGATATACTTAAAAGAATAATTGACATAAAGGAAAAAGCATTTCAAACTATACACTTATATTTTTATAACATAACCAATAAAATGGAAAGGAAAGTTAAAGATAGAAATATGAAATTTCCAAAAATGAATTCCATATCTTTCAGGCAAAAATTATTTAAATTTTTTATCATGATATGGTTAAAAGGCAGTGTAATCAATGATATAAGGGAATATTCGTTATAAATTTTAAAAACAACAAGAATGATTATTGAAGTATAAAAAATTGCAAAAAGGAAATGAAAAAATGCGTAGGAGTATTTTCCAAGAATTACTGGTAATGTCCTTAAATTTATCTTTGAATCAAAATTCCTGTCCCTATAATCGGATACGTAAAGGGTAGCGCTTATTAATATTCCATAGGGTATAGAAAATATTAATGGCCAGATTGAGATTGAATTTGAATAAATATAATTAACCATTAATGGTATGAAAATTGTTGAAATAAATGCTCCCATGAGACCTAATCCCCTATACTTATATCCTATTGGTTTTCCCGTATAACCGTATCCAAGCAGCGCACCACCAAGACCAAAAATAATTATTATCAGGCCATATTCAATAGTCAGGAAAATAAAAAATGCAAAATAAATTAAAATAGTAATAATTGCAAGGAGAAGCAATTCATGTTTATCTTTCTTGTAATAATAGAATGGGTGCCTCCTGTATAGTGTCGTAGGCGAACCATCAATATCAATATTTTTCTGAAAGTCAAAATAGTCATCAAAAAGGTTTGTTGAAGCCATTAAAAACATTATTGAAATAGATAAGATCAAGAAATATAAAAGAATGAATTTGTGAAATTTAATATAATCATAAATAAACCCAGGTATAATATAATCAAAAAATAGGTAAATTGGTGGTACTTTAAAACCCTTAGATGCTATGTCAACATAATCTCTAATTTTATAAATAATTTTCATTAAAAAATTTTATAGATTTATCTTAAATTAATTTTTATATTAAAAAGTTAACTTTTTCCTAAAATTAAATCTAAATTAAAGATTTAAAAAGCCTTATGATTCAAAAATTAAATTTTTATTAAAGATGGGCCCGACCGGATTCGAACCGGTGATCTCCGCTGTGTGAGAGCGACGTCATAGCCAACTAGACCACGGGCCCTTTATTTAGCTTATTTTAACAATTTATATAAGTTTTTGCAATCTTTCTACACCTTCAATTATATTTTCTTTAGATGTTGAAAATGAGAATCTTAAGTGATTCTCACCTGATGGACCAAATGCAATTCCAGGTACAACGCTTATATTCAAATTCTCTAAAAGTATGTTTGCCATTTCCATGGAATTTTTGCCATTGTAATTAAATCTTGGAAATATGTAAAAGGTGGCATTTGGTTTTATAACTGAGAATATACTTATTTTACTTAATCCAGAATATATCAAATCCCTTCTTTCCTTGAATTCATTGACCATTTTAATCGTATCTTCATTATCATCTAATGCTTTCAAAGCAGCATACTGTGAGAATGTTGGAGAACAAGTTAAAGTATGCTGTTGCACATTATCCATATACTTTATTAATTCCTGTGGTGCAATCAAATAACCTGCCCTTAATCCTGTCATGGCATGAGATTTTGAAAAACCGTTTACTGTAATTGTTCTTTCAAGCATTCCATCCAAGGATGCTATAGATATATGCTTCCCTTCAAAGACAAGCTTTTCATATATTTCATCGCTTATTATTACTAAATCATTTTCTATTGCAATGTCTCTTAGTATTTTAAGACTATTCATATTAAAAAGAGACCCTGTTGGATTTGAAGGGCTATTTATCAAGATTGCCTTTGTTTTTTTATTAATTTTATTTTTTATTTCCTCTTCATCAATCTGGAATGAATTTTTTTCATTCAATTTATAATAAACAGGCCTTGCACCTACAAGGTGTGCCATTTCAACATATGATACCCATCCAGGATCAGGAATTAAAATTTCATCCCCAGGATCTAGGAGCGTTAAATATGAAATATACAATGCAAATTTTGTTGGTGTTACAATAATATTTTTTGCATTAACGCTAACATTATTCTCCTTTCTATATTTTTCTGCTATTTTTTCCCTTAGTTCTTGAATACCGAGACTTGGAGTATAATGTGTTTTCCCCAAATACATCTCATTGCAGGCATATTCAAGAACATTTTTAGGTGTATCAAAATCCGGCTCACCCAGGGAAAATGATATTATATTTTTACCTTGAGCTCTCAGCTCATTTTCCCTTGCCAAAAGACTGATCGTAGCTGAAGGAGCAACAGAATTAACTGATCTTGATACCATATATAGGGAATCAAAATCTTTTATTTAAAAATTATTAGAATTGTCCCTTTGAAATATACTTTTCTTGAACTCTTTTACAATTTCCATTGTATAATTCCTTTCCCTCTTTATACTTATAATTCCTATACTAAAAATTTATTGAATGTAAATCAAAATTGAATACAATAAATAGAAAAAAGCATTTAAAAAAATGCAAAGTGATATAAATGGGAAATCAAGGCTGCAGCCTGAAAGGTGTCGAGCCTGTAAATGTTACGGATTTTGAAAGGCTAGAGCAGGTAATAGGTATAATTTCAAATAAAACAAGGCTGGCCATACTATCCATACTTTTGAAGTATGATGAAGCATGCGCATGTGAACTTGAAATATTACTTGGAATGCGGCAGCCAACCATTACATCACATTTGATAAAATTATACAATGCCGGAATTCTTAAAAAAAGGGAGTATTGGAAATTTATCTATTATTCTATTAATGAAAAATTCAGGCCGTTGATCTCTGAGATAATAAAATTTAAGGATTGATCCTAATGGAATCCTATGTTTAAGCCAAGAAATTCTGATATTTCCTTGTACCTGTTCCTTAAAGTAACTTCCGTTATGCCAGCAGCATCTGCAAATTCTCTCTGGGCCTTCCTTTCATTGTTTAGAACTGCTGCAATGTAGAGTGATGCAATTGCAATACCTACCGGCCCCTTTCCTGATATTTTTCCTGCTTGAGATATCTTGTTTATTATTTCAATTGCCTTTACCTTAGTTTCATTGCTCAATTTTAACTTATCCCTAAAATATTCAACATATTCTAAAGGGGACTGTGGGGCAAAGGTGAACTTGAGATATCTATTTTCTATCCTATATGCTTTTGCAATGTTCTTTTTAGTTGCCTTTGTAACCCTGCTTATTTCCTCCAGGGTTCTTGGAATATTATGCATTCTGCATGCTGCGTAAATTGATGCGGAAACAAGAGCTTCAATACTCCTTCCCCTTACTATTTTCATGCCCATGGCCTTCCTGTAAATCATTGCAGCTGTTTCTCTAACATCCTTGGGTATGCTAATATTTTCAGCTATTCTGTCCAGCTCTTGCAAAGCTATGCTTAAATTTCTACCCTCAGATGATCTTATCCTTGAATTCCATTTTCTTAACCTATACAACTGGGATTTATTCCTTATTGGTATTTTTTTGCCGTATGAATCTTCGTTCCTTGGTGATATTTCGGTACTCAATCCCTTATCAAAAACCATGAAAGAGCTTGGTGAACCTGCCCTAGCCCTTTCCATGTATTGATCATTATCAAATGCCCTCCAATCTGGACCTAGATCTATGAACGTATCCTCAATAACAAGGCCACAATCTTGGCAAATTAATTCACCGCGTTCATAGTTCCTTATAAGGTGAGTTGAGCCGCAGTTAGGGCACTTTTCAATTTCATCAATCCATAACTTTTGGTTCTTCATCATAAAAATCGACCTATTTTTTTATTATTATACCCTCATTCTTTAGTTGATTTATTTTATTAAAATATTCTTTTATTGTATTTGCATATTCTTTTATTTCTTTTATTCTTAAATTATTTCTATATTTTGATAAATCTATATTTGATAATGGCTCTAGATATTCCTCCATGATCTTTTTTCTCCTTCTTTCAAACACCTCTATGAAATTTATGTTTGCCGTGTATTTTATATTCCTGCCAAGTTTTACTCTTTCCACAAGATTATTTTCTATTAAATTCCTAATTGATGTATATATAATGGTCAGAGAATATCCCGTTTTTTCTGAAATTTCTTTAATTGACATTGGTTTCTCTGAAAGGGCTAATAAGGAATATATATGGCACATGGATTCGTTTAGACACATGTTACGCATCAGTTTTCTTATTAGCAATGAAATTTCGTCCATATCCATTTCAATCACCCATAAAATCTAATGTCATGGCCCTTTTTGCGTATGGAATGAGCCTCTTGAAAACAAAACCGTGTGTTTTTGCAAGGTCCCTTATTAAATATAGAGGCCTTATGTAAAATGATATGTATGCCCATGAAAGCCATTTCAAAATCTGGTCTGATGTGAAATTTTTTAATTTTATTACAGGTGATAGTGTTGTAAATTTCCTCCAGTTCATGGTAAGGAGCAGTTTTCTTTCAGTCACGTAATCCCATAACCTTGTCCCCGGATAGGGTGTAGCTATTGTGAATTGGGCAACCGTAACACCAACATTCTTTGAGAATTTAATTGTTGTTTTCACATCCTTTACAGTATCGTCAGGAAAACCTATTATGAAGGATCCAAGCGTGTGCAAACCTGCCTTGTTAGCCTTTGCAACAGATGATTTTGCCATTTCAAGTGTTATATTCTTCCCTATGAAATCTAAAGTTGCCTGAGACCCTGATTCAATGCCGAAATAAACTGTATGTGCCCCTGCCTTCTTCATATTTTTTGCTATTTCTTCATTAAAAAGATTTACCCTCGCCGAGCCTGACCATCTTATATCTATGCCTTCTTTATAAATCCTTTCTGTAAGTTCCAATGCCCTTTTCATATTCAAAGTAAATGTGTCATCAAGAAATTCTATTTCCCTTTTATTGTATTTGTATCTTAGAGTTTTTAATTCATCTATTACCCTTTCAACGGAATGTCCGCGCCACTGTTTTCCAAATTGTAATGATGATGAGCAGAAGATGCAGTTATAAGGGCATCCCCTTGATGTCATTATTGTTCCGAACTGAACGTTGTCAATCTCGTATTTTTCCATTGGAAGAAGATCCCACGAAGGTTCTGGAATTATATCAACATCCTTAATCAAAGGCTGGGGTGGGTTATTCATTATACCATTCTCTTTTCTATATGCTATGCCTAGAACATCCCTCTTTTCCTTTTTTTTTGTGAGAACATCAAGAATACCTGAAAATGCTATTTCACCTTCACCCTTTACAACATAATCAATTTCAGGACTTTCCTGAAGTGTTAACTCTGGAACAAAAGTAACATGGGGGCCCCCAATTATTGTGACAATGTCCTTTGAAATATTTTTCGCCATTTTTGCCACTGCATAGGCATCAGGTATCATGGAAGTTGTTGAAGTTATACCAATAATATCAGGAGAATATTGTTTAATGATTTTTTCAACATCCGAATATGTGAGGTTTTCTGCAAGAGAGTCAACTATCCTTGCATCGAAACCTTTTTCTCTTGCAATAGATGCTAGATAAGCAAGGCCTAGTGGAGGGCCTGTTGTCCCTATGACACTTTTAATTGCGGAATCAGTGGGTGGAGAAATAAAAAGTATTTTCATCATTTACCACCTGTTTCAGGCATGAGAGTTAATTCTTTAATTGCCTGATCGTAATACTTTTGGTTATATGCGCACCCTGGATCAGGTGCCAGATAATTTCCGAAATAGCCATACGCACGTGCCCTGCAACCGCCGCATGGATTTCTAAATACGCAGGATTTACAGGCTTCTTCATAAAGATCCCTATTTCTGAGATCCTGCAACACTTTAGAATTTTCCCATATTTCCTTGAATGGCTTTTCTCTCACATTCCCTACTTTTATAGGCAGGAATACACAGGGCCCAACATCACCATTGTCTTCGAGTGATGCATAAAGCCTTCCAGCACCGCATCCACCAATGAATTCTGCCAATCCAACTCCTGTAGAGCCATAATCTGCTGATGCAAAATGCGTTGGTGAATATGTCTTTCCCGTTCCGGCAAGCACCCTTTCTATTCCTATCTGAGAATATGTTGGGCTCGTTGAAAATATGTCTATCTTCTTTTCCTGCCATCTGTCATAAAGATAGTTCAAAAGATCGTTCCTCTCCTTGGGAGAAAGATCCTCCATTATTATGTCCTTCCCCCTGCCAGTTGGTACAAAATTGAATACTATAAATTTCTTAACTCCTAATGATATTGCAAGATCTATCATCTGAGGTATTTCGCTTATATTGTATTTTGTTGCTGTTGTGGCAATGGCCGTATCAAATGCTCCCGTTTGAACTACATTCTTTATACCTTCAACAGTCCTTTCCCAAGCCCCTTGCACACCTCTGAACATGTCATGTGTCTTAGGCTCAGGCGCATCAAGGCTTACCTCCACGTATTTTATTCCAATCTTTTTCAATTTTTCAACGTTAGGCTTTGTGAGCAAGGTTCCATTAGTAGCTATTGTTGTATACATGCCCTTCTTTGAGGCATATTCAGCAACTTTCCAAAAATCTGGGCTTATAAGAGGTTCACCTCCAGAAAATGAAAGCATCGTAACTCCAGCCTCATCAAACTGGTCAACCACATTCAATTTTTCTTCAAGTGTAAGTTCATCATTATGCTTAAAAGGACTAGCGTTTGCATAACAATGCAGGCACTTTAAATTGCACTGCTTAGTTATATTCCAGACAATCAACAAAGGAGCTTCAAATATTTGGGGCCTTGTAATTCCATATTTTGCAACTGATCTCAAGGTTACTGCTACACCTTTTCTTACATAGGCATCCTTCATTGCATTTTTTACAACAGATAGATCGTCAATTCCAAAGGTTTTCATTGCCCTCTTTAATGCTGCTTCTATAGTTTTTACCTCTATATCTTCACCTATGGAATTTGGTTCTTCCACATCCGCAAAAATGCCTAAAACATGCTCAAATTTTTTAGGCGTTGTCATTCTTTTCATGATAAATTTTGCAAACCTATTATCTACAATTTTTTGAAACTGTGAAACAAGCTGTGTGGTATCTATTTTTCCTGTATAAGAAGATACTACATTTCCACCTATTTTTTCATCCATATTTTCACCTTCTTATTTTTATTATAATTTTAATAATTTCAAAAATAACAATAATTAAAGTTATTAATAAACTTTTCCCAAAAAATACTATAAAAGTAAATTTTTGATTTAGAAAAATTATTTATTTAAAATTTAATAAAGAAATATATGAAGGGCCCAAAACTGGATAAATTGAACATGAGCATTTTAGAGCTTCTTGAGAATGATTGCACCTTAACATACCAAGATATTGCAAATAAACTTGATAAAAATATTTGGACAATTAGAGAAAGGATTGATAATTTAAAAAGAAAAGGTGTTATTCAAGGGTGCAAAGCAAAGATTAATTATAACATGATAAATTTAAATTGCAAGGCATATCTATTTTTTAATTTACCTCCCGATAGGATAGATGATTTCATAAAATTTGCTAAAACACAGAAATTGATTAAAAGATTAACGATATTAAGTGGAGAAAGAAGATTCATTGCTGAAATAATTGGTGAAAATTGCTCCATGGTCAGAGATTACATTAAAGAAAATTTTGTTAAATATGGAATTTATGATACATCACTTGAAATAGTTCTCGAGGAACCCATAGGATAAATACATACAATTTTTGTATAAATTAATCTTTTTTTTAAAAATTATTGCATAGAATGCATAAATACGCATGATAAAATGCACCCTACTATGGAAGAAAAATCAAAGCTTGTTAGATTAAGAGAGCATCTTGATAAGATGCTTGCAGTTTACGTGGTAATTTCAATAATAATCGGTTACATTCTAGGCATAACATATTCAAAGTGGACAATGGAAAACAGCGGCCTAATCAACGATCTCATGATGGCATCAATATTCATCATGATATTTCCCATGATGCTTATGTTAAATCTAAGCGGTCTTGCAAAGGCATTCAAATCCTGGAAGATGCTTGTGATAGTTCTTTTGATGAACTTTGGCTGGGGTCCGCTGATGGCAATTTTACTAGGGGATCTTTTTGTTTCAAATCCTCTGCTCAGGCTTGGTATATTCCTTGCCTGGCTTGTTCCGTGCTCATCCATGAGCATTGGTTATGTCGGCCTTATGCGGGGGAATATTGAGGCAGCAACAGCTCTTGTTGCTATAACATTCATTGTGGGAATTCCGATTATACCATTATTTGCTGGCTGGTATGGATCTGTTTACCATTTAAGAGTTTCCATGTCGTTGCTCATAATAACAATAATTGAAATAATAATAGTACCACTGATTATTGGCCTTGCTCTTCATCAATATATGGTTAAAAAAATGGGCCCTGAAAAATTCAAGAAAATTTCTCCCCTATTTCCTAGCATTACAACAATTGGTATGTTTTTGATTGTATTTTTCATATTCCTAGGACATGCTGTTCTTGTTGCAACCCATTTTTCCCAGGTAATTGGAATTTTTTACACTGCCATGGTCTTTGGCACAATATCTCTTATATTCATGACATTTTTATTAAAATATCTAAAATTTGATTACTGGGATTCTATGGCTATGGTTTTCCCAAGCATTGGTAAAAATGAGGCAACAGCTATAGCGATCGCTGCAACTGCTTTCTCTCCATTTGTCGCTATTGCACCTGCTATATTCCCAATATTTCAGATCATATTCTTGGTCACTTACATAAAGTTAAGGCCTAGAATTGCGCATTTCTATGGAATCAGAAGCAGGGACGTTGAATTTAAGGAATTTTATGAGCATGCTGCTGGAGGTAAATAATATGAAAAAAATTCTCTTTCCAATAGATTTTTCATGTAACACTGAGACTGTTGTGAAAAAGGCAATAGAATTCATTCCCGATTTGGAGAACATTTATTTCCTTTATGTTGTGCCTTTATCCGTAAAAGAACTCGAGGAGTTCGTTACAGAAGATTATACAAAATCAGCAAAGAAAATTGCAGAAAACAAAATGAAATCTTTCATAAAAGGTCTTGGCATACCAAATAAGTACAAAGTGGATTATGCCATCGCAGACGGTGATCCTGCAAGGGTAATCATAGATCTTGCAAACACTGGAACATTTGATGCTATAGTCCTTGGGCACAGAGGATATTCTTACGTTGAAGATTTCTTCATTGGTAGTGTTACATTAAAGGTAATTTCAAGCGTTAGCATACCAACAATTGTTTTTAAAAAAGCAAGAAAAAAATGCGAATAAGGCAATAAATTTTAATCTTTTATTTTTATTCATTTTTTATGCTTACACTCGTAGGTCTAGGTTTGAATCCGAAAAAACATCTTACAATTGAAGCAATAGATAGAATTAAGGATGCTGACGAATTATACATGGAAATTTATACATCAAGATTAATGGATACCACTATAGATGATCTTGAAAAATTTTTAGAAAAAGAAATAATTCTTCTTGATAGAAAAAAAGTTGAAAGTGATTTTCTCTTGAATTTAGCGGAGAAAAAGAATATAGTTCTCCTGGTACCAGGTGATCCCATGATGGCAACTACACATATTGGTCTAAAAATAAGTGCTTTCGAGAGAAACATTCCATTTAATGTTGTTAATGGTATTTCTATCCAATGCGTAATACCTTCCATACTTGGTTTGCAGAATTACAAGTTCGGAAGGTCAGTTTCAATTCCTTTTCCTGATTATGATTATTATCCACAGAGTGTTTATGATTTCATTTCTGAAAATATGAATCTTGGCCTTCATACAATTGCCTTCCTCGATCTGAAAGAAAGTGTTGAAATGACGGCAAACATGGCAATGGACATACTTCTAAAAATGGAACAAATTTACAAAAAGAATGTGATAAGCCAGGATACAATTGTGGCTGTTATATCAAGTGCAGGATCTTCATTACAAAGGGCCAAAGCAGGGAAGATTAAAGATTTGATGGATAAGGATCTTGGTCCCACACCCCATATTTTAATCATCCCTGGAAATCTGCATTATATGGAAAGAGAGGCGCTTGAAAAATTCGCCTCATTAAAAGATTAATCATTTGCCTATTGATCTTAGAATGTCCAGAGCATTCACAAACGCTCTGTTTCCAGTAATAAATCTGACGATGTTTATAGCCTCCTGAATTTCATCTATGCTTCCGTTATTTTTTATTATCTGGTTCAGATATACTTTTTCGCATTCTCTATCGTGGATTGATGCACTCACCGCATAGGCTATAATGAAAACATATTTCTTTTCAAGCTTCTTTGAATTTAAAAGTTCGACTTTTTCCCTCAAATGCTCTTTTAGCATTTCCTTTGAAAACTTTGATAAATTTTTTATCCTTTCTGGTACAATTCCTGATTCATTTTCCACTCTTTTCAAAATATTTTCAGTTTCTTCATCTATTTCATAATGTTCATTATCAATGAAATTATCTATTGCGGATAAAGTTGATGACATTAACGACATTTTTGCAGCCCTTAATGAATCTATTATTTCAAGATCTTCAGCACCAAATTTCCTTGCGAGCTTGAAATGTATCATTGCAGATTCCTTTGGGCCGTTTGCAACTGCTACTGAAAGTGCTACAAGTGCAGCAATCTTTTTTGGTAAATTTTTTCCCCCCAGGTATAGATTTAAATTTTCATTAAATTGCTCTATGGCAGCTTTTTCATCAAATTTGTCCAGCAATTTAATCACTTCTGGTAATTCACCTAAAGTTGATTCGGCAAACCTTTTTATTTTATCAAATTCCTTTGACATAGTGCTTGCATAAAGAATAGAATATTTTATCCTTCTTTGCAATAAAATTAGTTTTTTTTAAAAAATTATACAATTATTGCTCTATTTTAAATGATGCATTTATTTCTAAGCCCGCCCTTTGCAATATTACTGCTGAAGGTGAATATTTTTTGAATGTAAGTTCCAAAGCTTTCTTCATTCCTGATTCAGATACTTCCCCTTTTACAATATATTCCAAATCTATTTTTTTAAATATTCTTGGTGGCTCATGTTCCTGATCCCATTTTACTTTTGTGCTTATACCAATAAAATTTTCATGCATCCTTTTCAATATAGTAACGATGCTTATTGTTGTACAAGCAGTCAATGCAGAAATTATCGTATCCATTGGTGCATTTCCATCTATTCTTTCAGCATCTATTATTGTTTCCCTGTTATTCATTTCTACTTTTACTTTCATATTCCCTAAATAATTCGCTTTGCATTCCATGGTTTTACATATTCTTCAAAGATAAAAAGAATTTGGAAATCTTAATCTAATATGACAAATTTAAGGAATTGATGTATGAACATTTATTGAACCCAAAGTCAGTAGCAATAATCGGAGCTTCCAAGGATGAAAGAAAAATTGGAAATGTTGTATTAAAAAATTTAATTTATTATGGATACAAAGGAAAAATTTATCCCATAAATCCTAAGAATGAAGTAATATTTAACATGAGAACTTATCCATCAATAAAGGATATTGATGATGAAATAGACCTTGCTGTTATTACACTTCCTGCACAGCTAGTTCCTGAATCTGTAAAAGAATGCGTTGAAAAGAATGTTAAATACGTAATCGCTATAGCTGGAGGATTTTCAGAAACAGGTGAAAAGGGTAAGGAACTGGAAGAAAAAATTTTGGAATCAATAAAAAATTCAAACACTAGAATAATAGGCCCAAACACTGTGGGGGTTTATTTACCGAAATCAAAGGTAAGCACAGCTCTAACACTTCCTGATAGAACTGCCCTTCCCGGAGAAGGGTACCTTGCATTTATTTCACAGAGCGGCGCTTTAGGCCTTCTAACCATGGATACAATCTCCGAATACGGAATAGGCATTTCAGCCTTTATAAATTTAGGTAACAGGATAGACCTTTCTGAAACTGAATTACTTGACTTTTTCAAGGAGGATGAAAATACAAAAAGTATAGTTCTATACCTTGAAACATTCAAAAATGGAAGGGAATTCTTCAATAAGGCTAAACAGATAGTGAAAAGCAAACCTATAGTCGTTCTTAAATCTGGTAGGACAGATGCAGGCGCAAAGGCAGCGTCACTTCATACAGGTGCACTTGCAACGAACGATAACATTGTTGAAGGCATGATGAAGCAAGCAGGTATCATAAGGGCATATTCAGAAACTGAACTTATAGATTATGGTAGGGCCTTGGGCTATCAAAAACCTCTATATGGGGATAGAATTGCAATTGTGACAACTGCAGGTGGATTGGGTGTTATCACTGCAGATTATGTTTCATCTGAAAACAATGGAGTCGGGCTTAAAGTGGCCAGATTAAGCAATAAAAGTAAGGATGATCTTAAAAATGTAATTGTTCCGTTCGGTTCTATTGAGAACCCAGTGGACCTTACAGCAGATGGTTCAACGGATCAGTATGACAAGGTAATAGAAATTCTTAACAGAGATGAGAATGTTGATGGTCTCATTGTTTATGCTCTTTTCCAGACAGCAAAGGTTGATTCATCTTTGATGGATGTTCTAGAAAAGCATATGAAAGGAAAGCCCATGGTTGTGGGCATTCTTGGATCAAAATTCGGAAAACAGATGCTGCTTGAAGCTGAAAAAAGAGGTATACCTGCTTATCCATCAATGGAAAGAACAGTAAAGGCAATGAAAGTGCTATATATTAGAGGAAAATATCTGGAAGGTAGGGATATAAAATGACAGATAAGAAAGTAATTGAGGAAATTGAAGTGAAGGAAATGCTTAAGAAATATGGCATAAATGTTCCCGATGGCATTCTCGTTAGAGATCTCCCTGAAAAAATAGATCTTCCTTATCCCTTAGTGCTTAAGGTATCAGATCCTAATATTCTTCATAAGAGCGATGTGGGAGGCGTTATACTTAATATTAAAAATTATGATGAACTTGCCTTAAAATTTAAGGAAATGAAAGGCAGATTTCCAAAATCGAATTTCTTAATAGAAAGCATGGAAAAACCTGGAGTAGAAATAATCATTGGCCTCATTCAGGATAAAACATTCGGTCTTTCGATCATGTTTGGTCTCGGAGGCATTTTCACAGAACTCTACAAGGATGTTTCATTCAGACTAGTACCAATAGAAGAATATGATGCTAAAGAAATGGTTGAGGAAATAAAAGCTAAGAAACTTTTTGAAGGTTTTAGGAACATTAAGGCAGATAAGAATAAAGTTATAGATCTTCTGATGAAAGTTTCATCCTTTGGCATGGATCATTACAATTCCATAGATCAGCTGGATCTTAATCCTGTAATAGTAAGGGAAGATAAGGCAGTTGTTGTGGATGCTAAACTTATAATGAAATAATCATTCCCTGAAATCAAGGCCAACCGTCCTTATGCCTAATTTTGGTATGTAAAGCAAAACCCTCTTATGCTTTGTTTTTTCTATTCTCTGCCTTATTGATTTTATTGTATCAATAGAAATTTTTAATTCATCCGAAATCTGCTCATCGCTCATGAACTGTTCAATACCATACAGGATCTTATCAAGGATCTCATATTTGATGCCAAGTTCCCCCTCATCCGTCTGTCCTTTCCAAAGACCGGCTGTGGGAACCTTTTCTATAAATTTTTCAGGCAAGGAAACAATCCTAGCAAGCTGCCTAACTTGGGTTTTGTAAAGATCACCTATTGGATATAGATCAGCTGCACCATCCCCATATTTTGTAAAATATCCTGTCAGGAGTTCAGTTTTATTGCTTGATCCAACAACAAAAGCATTTTCTTTATTTGCTATTGAATAAATAATAACCATTCTAAGCCTTGCCTTTATATTTCCTAGGATCATTCTATCCTGATACATTTTTTTAAAAGGTTCAAGGAATGGATCCAACTTTATTACATTGAATTTTATGCCGAGCTCATTGCATAGTGATTCTGCATCGAGCTCATCCTGAGGATCATTTTCCTGATCGGGCATATGAAATGCCATTATATTTTCTTTTTTTATACTCCTTGAAGCTAACATTGTAACCAGTGCGCTATCAATACCTCCACTTATTGCTATTACGGCCTTTTTATTTCCTATAAAAGATCTTATAAATTCTTCGATCGTTTCTTCAGCTAGATAAGGCAATGATATTTCAAGCATATTTAAGTTTAATATGTTTTTGAATAAAAAATTAACCATTAATCGATTTAAAAAAATTCCAAAAGATTTAATATCACTTTGTCATTATTGCGAAAATACATGGAACCTGAAGAAACTAAGTTAAAACTTGACGAGATTGATGCAAAAATAATAGAAATGCTTATGAAGGATGCCAGAGCCTCACTTGAAGAAATAAGTGAGAAGCTGAAAATATCTAAATCAACAGTTCATTATAGGATTAAGAAATTAAAAGAAAACGGTGTTATAGAAGGTTTTACAACAAAAATAAATTACAAAAAGCTTGGTTATGAAATATATGCCCTCTCATGCGTCAAAGCAAAGTATCACCAGCAGAGTTTGGAATCTGTGGCCATGAAAATAAAAGAGCTTGAGGGCGTCGAAAATGTATATGTTATTTTGGGCGAAATGGATTTCTTCGTAATGATCAGGGCCAAGGATAAAGATCAATTGAAAGCAATTGTGGAAAAGATGATCGCATTGCCTGAGATAGATCATTCAAGCACTTATTTGATTATTACTTCTGTTTAATTGGGGCTGTGGGGTAGCTTGGTATCCTACGGGCTTTGGGAGCCTGAGACCCCGGTTCAAATCCGGGCAGCCCCACTTGGTGCATGGGGATATATATAAGACCGAAAAAAGTTTACCTTTTACCATAAATATCCGATAATGGAGATATTAATCCTTATCGTTCAAGATTGTTCTTTTATATAATTGTAAAAGAATTTTAACAATCTTAGTTTTTGGATTAAGTTGTTTGTCTTGTTTTATCTTATTCTTAACTTTCCATAAAGCCATTTTTGATATTCCAATATCTCTGACATTCTTAGGCTTCAATGACAAGATCCAATCATAGAAATGGTTAAGGTTCTCATACTCAAGGTACGAATCCTCATCAATACCGAACACTGATACCTCATCAAGGTTATTGGATTCCTTATTTATGTACCTCGTTTACATCGATACTAAATGACCATAGTTCTATGACCTTTCAATAATTCAAATTTCTTAAATTTGAGAATATCTGCCTTCAATTTCAGCAATTTGGCTATCATTTAAACCATATATTTTGTATACTGTTCTATCAAGGTTATTTTCTAACATTCGAATTTTTTCAATTAGGAAATTTTCTTTATCAGTGAATTTTCTTATTCTGTCTAGTGGCAAAATTGCATAAAGATCAATGATATTTCTAACTATATTCGCAATTTCTTTCTGTGCCTCAGGTTCTATTACTGCTATTGGCAACCTCCTTAATTCGGCTAAAGTAGTCTGTCTAAAATCATCCTTGAGGGATATAGATGATGAATTAACATATAGATAAGAGAAAAGTTTACTATTTAATAATGCAAGAATATATTCTGGGAAGAATTTGTTATCTATCACTTTAAATGAGTAGAGGTCTTTTTTTGTAACAAAGTCTTCATTGGTAATCATCGCCATGATCCTATCCTGCCTATTTATTATCCTTCTGACCAAAATTCTACAGCCTTTGTAGTAATCCAGATAGTCAACACTGTGTTTACCCATATCTATAAATTTAAATCCTGTTGTCACAATTTTGTATCTATATACGTTTCCTTCGAAGAACTTTAGATATTTATCTTTGCTTGAATCACTGATAGTATATTTAGAGGTTAATACACCGATTGTGGATTTAGTAATTTCTCCAAGTGACACAGATTGTACCTTTTCTATGGTTTTTGATATATTTTCCATAACGGTACTTAATATAACCTTCTTAAGTGGGTCTTGAAGAATCTCCTTCATATTCCTTCGAACTAACTTTCCTTCTACATCGAATAATCTTTTGGCATTTTCCTTTTTCGGAAATTCGTATCCTAAAAAATAGGATGTTTGTTTTTTTATGAATATTGCAATGCAGGTATCTACATATGCGTCTCTAAAAGTGTCATATGGTAGGTTTATAATCTTGTAAAAACTCATTTTTTCCAAAATAAGATCATTATTTATAATATTTAAAATTCATAACTCAAATTTTTAAAAGT
>JAGDXS010000008.1 GCA_023261755.1 Thermoplasmata archaeon
ATCACTTATTTAAAATTGTTTAAAATTAATATTAAAAATAATAAAATATTAATTTTTATTTTATTTCCATTAATTTGAAAAATTTTTCAATTTTTTACCACTAATGAAAAAATTTTTAATTTGTATTGAATAAAAAAATATGTTGTGTAAAAATTGAAAATTTAAATACTCAAGGGCAATTACTTTAAAACATGGGTCTAAGTAAAAAAGATCTTGCAAGGAAGAAAAGGAATCTGGAAAACAAGATCGCTGAACTTGAAGAAAAGGCTAGAAAGAATCCTATGGATAAGAGGATCAAAGAAGAGCTGGAAGAACTTAAGAAAAAATTGGAAAAAGAGAAATAGGTTAATCTATAAATTCCCAATCAATTATTTCTTCTACATTATTTTTTATAGCCCTCGAAATGAAACAATATTTATGTGCAAGCTCCATGGCCCTGGGTATTTTTTCCTTATCTTCAGGTGCAACTTTGAGTATCACATGCATGTGAATAGATTCGAACCTGAATCCCTTCTCTGGACTTGGCCCTAACACAGATTTTACTTTGCATGTCCATTTCTGTAAATTGATACCCATCTTGTCCTTGAATTCAAGGAACGTTGTTAAAACACATGAAGCAAGAACTCCTGGGAAAAGTTCCTCTGGGGTCATTTGACCTTCTGGACCTTTGAACTCTGGAGGAGAATCAACTTCAAGTTCAAAGTTCTTCACTTTTAGCCTTGTTCTTCTATCATCAATCCATTCAACTTCACTAGTATATTCGTACATAATAGGGATAAAAAAATTTGAATATAAATTAATTTTCAAAAAAAAGTGAAAAGTTTTTTATAATGAAAGTATTAGAGGTTTAAAGGTGTAAACATGACATTCTGGCAAGGTAGGTCCATTAGAAAAATGACTGGCGGTCGATATAGACAATCAAGAAAGAAGAGAAGATATGAGCTCGGAAGCGATCCTGTTCTTACAAAATTAGGCCCTGAAAAGAAAAAATTTGAAAGGACATTCGGTGGTAATTTCAAGATTAAGATACTTTCTGTAGACCATGTTAATGTTTATGATAAGGAATCAAAAACAATGAAAAAGGCAAAAATAATCACAGTTAAGGAAAATCAGGCAGACCCCCACTATGTGCAAAGAAACATAATAAATAAGGGTGCTGTTGTTCTTACTGATATTGGCATGGTTAAAATTACATCCAGGCCAGGCCAGGATGGCGTTCTTAACGGCATTCTAATAGGAAAATGATAATTTATCCTTCCTATTTTAATAGAAAATATTCAAAAAAACAGGGTAGAAAGGTACCTAGGGCCCTGGCTTCCGATCCTACACCAGAAAAAATAGAGAATGCACTAAAAAAATTGAATATTAAATATGAAATTCAAAATAAACAATATTCTAAACATTGGTTTGAAGATAGAACAAGATTTTATATCGATACGAACAAAAAAAAGGGAGATCTCCTAAAGGAGATTGCAAAAATTATTAAAAGTTAAAGAAAAGGACTTAATACCTTTTCTTAAAATCTCTTCTTCCGCCGCGGTTGAACGACCTTCTCTCTGGTCTGAATTCCTGGCTGTGCTCTGTCGCGCTGAGATCGTTTTCTGTGTTGACATTTTCTGGTGCTTCTTCACTTTTCTTTATTGAACCGTACTTGCCGACGTTCAACCTCATATGCCCCCTGACAAGGGTAACATAACCATTGTCTATATAGAGAGCATCTCCTGTATTAACGTCGTTTGATTGATCCCCCCACAATGTGAGTGTGATCAATCCTGTTTCGTCTCCAATTACAACTTCTGTAAGTTTCCTGGATTCTCCATACCTTGTTTGTATTTCCTTGGTTTCTCCAACACTTGTCACTTTTCCCAAAACATTCACCCTTTTTGATTCAGGGCTCAAGTCTTTTATTTTCGTTACGTTTTCCATACTTTCTTCCTTCTTTTTTCTTTTTGAACGGCTTGCCTACTTCCCAATTTTTAGGAAAACAGTTTCCCGTTCATTTCTTATAATAGTTATTGCTATATTAATCTTTTCTTGGCGTGATCTTCTTTGGTCTGCTACATATTGCTTGAAGATCACCGTCATAAAATATTTCCCTATCTGGGTATTTCTTCTGCAACTCAGACATCATCTCATATACCTCTTCAACAGTGATTTCGGGGTTTTCTTTCAATCGAAAATGTACTATTTTGTCCTCGTTGCTCATTTTAAATAAGTATTATTCCTGAGTATAAAAATCTTTTTTTCAAAGACTTTAAATAAAAATGCTAACGATAGCAATTTTTATATTCAATTTTATAATTTCCAATTTTATGGAAGGTTTCAAGTGCATGCTTGTATCATGGAAAAACATTGAATCCTGGGTTTATGAAATTAAAAAAAAGATGGATTCAATAGATTACATGCCAGATATAATAATTGGCTTATCACGCGGTGGCTTAGTTCCAGCAAGAATTCTTTCAGATTATTTACAGCTAAAGGACCTTTATGCAATAAAGACAGAGCACTGGGGAATTACTGCCACTCCAGATGGCCAGGCAAAGATAACGCAGGGTCTTCCAATAAATATTAAAGGAAAGAACGTTTTAATCATTGACGACATAACTGATACGGGACAGAGTCTTAAAGTAGCTTATGAATATATAAAAAGTTTTGATCCTTTAATATTGAAATCTGCAACCCTTTTACATATAACTAGGTCACAGTTCATTCCAGATTTTTATGCTGAAGAGGTACTAGAAAAAAATTGGACGTGGTTCATCTTCCCGTGGAATGTTTATGAGGATATTACAACTATAATTATGAAAATGCTCTCTCAGGAAGATTTAACATTTGAAAAAATTCAGGATTATTTTGAAAGATATTTTTATATAAAACCAAAAAAATCTACAATCAATCTTTCAATTAAGATGCTTATGGATAAAAAAATGGTCAGGGTAGAAAAGGGCATTTATAAAAAATTATAGTGTTTTATCTATTGCCTGCGTTATTTCTTTCTGAAATGCTGAAATGAAAGATTTTAGCATTTCTTCCCTCAACTCTGATGGTAATGAAATAATTCCAAGCTTTGCTACAGCTTCTGTGAATTTTGTAGTGGCGGATATTTCCTTTATTTTTGCCTCAATGTATTCAATAACTGCATTCCTTAACTGGTTTTTAATTTCTGGATTTTTGTCCAATTTTTCCTTCAGTGCTGATTCTATCTCATTTTTAACTAGATCTCTAATCACTTCAGCAAAAAGTGTTTCATCTGGTAGGGATTTTTCCATCATTTTCAATATTTCGTTAATATCCATGTTTTATTCCATGCTTTACTCAATATTAAATTTATTCTCCCTGGTCTAGATAAGTGATCTTTGCCCTTTCGCTAATTATTGCACTATTTCCTGATGGATCTTCAACTATGAATGTAAGGGAATCTATACCATTTCTCATTTTTGCTATTTTTTTCATTTTTTCAATTATGATTTTTTTCTTATCTTCATTTGAATCCTTAAGCAACTGTGACATTATGTTTAGGATGCGAAATAAAACACCCTCTATATCTGAAATGAATGATTCACCATTTAGAACTGGTTCTATGTCCACACCTATTTCACTTATGCTTATTTTTGCATTGGATGACCTGATTACCCTCACCTTTAGATCTTCTGGCCCAGATGCCTTGAATTCTATTCTAACAGGCCTTTTCTGATCTAATAAAATGACATCGTTATGCCTATAACCGCAATTTGAGCATACCGATGTATAAAGTAAAATTTTTCCTAAATATGGAATTTCCGTTTCATTAATTATGGTTCTCAATGATTTTTGACCGCAAACTGGGCATATTTCAATTAAATCTGGCTCAGCCATTCTTTCAGCTGCCCTTGAACAATATATTTCTTTTTTTGCAATGCTTCTATGTTTTTGGATCCTGTAAGAAACATTACTGCTTTTAATTCTTCTATGATCATTTCCATTTCCTCAAGAAGCTGATCATAACCTAATGATGCGTATTTCATTACATGACCTGCCATGCCTGCCAAATCTGCTCCCAATATGAGTGCTCTTGATACATCAATGCCGTTTCTTATTCCTCCTGATGCAATTATCTTCATTGCTAAATTTTTAAGCTGTATCACTGAAACAGGTGAAGGTATGCCCCAATCCCAGAGTGCCTGACCTAATCTTTCCCTTTTCTTGTCACCCATTCCTTTTGCCCTGTAATATTCCACTGCCGCAAAAGATGTACCTGAAACTCCAGCAACATCTAAGGCCAAAGCGCCTGTTCTTTTAAGCCTTAATCCAGTGTTATAGTCTATGCCAGCTCCAGTTTCTTTTATTATAACAGGAAAATTCCTGCATACCTGGTATAACCTTTGTTCTATGCCCTTCGCATTTCTATCGCCTTCGGGCTGCACCACTTCTTGAAGAAAATTTAAGTGTATGTCCAAGAAATGAGCATTTAAGGCATCCATAATAAATGAGAGATCTTCATCAGTTACCTGAGAATCTACTTTCTGGTTTATTAATTGAGGCGCACCTATATTTGCTATCCTTAATGGTATATCATATTCCTTGATTACGGAAAATGTATCTATAACATCCTTATTTTTTAACAAAACCCTTTCGCTTCCAACGCCCATACCTATTTGGAGTTCCGCTGCTACCTTAGCCATGGTTTCATTCAATTTTTTTGCTTCAGGAAAACCTCCTGTCATTGATTCAATAATGATAGGATACTTGAGCCTCCTTCCTAAAAAATCTGTTGAAAGATCTATTTCATCATAGTTGATCTCCGGCAATGTTTGATGAATTATTGTTACATCATCCCAATAATTATGGTGAGCATTCACGTCCTTTTCTATGACTATGTTAACATGATCCAATTTCCTATTTTCTATCATATTTTCCACCTTGTTCCAATTACATTTTCTCCCAAGATTGCGCTTTTAACACGTCCAGGTACTAGGCCATTTATAACCATAACCTCAATACCTAAATTAGCTATATTTTTCATTACCTTAAATTTTCCCTCCATAGAACCTGTAACATCTGAAACATCATTACCAAATGATATTGCCTCATTTCCATGGATTTCTCTTATTAATTTAGCATCACTATAAAACTTAGGATTTTTATCATATATACCATCCACATCAGTTACGAATATTACTTTTTCAGGTTTAAACGCCCTTGAAAGATGAAACATTATCTGATCGCCTGAACAAATGATCATCCCGCGTTTTGGATCTAAAACAATATCACCGTAAGTAACAGGGATAAACTTTCTTTCAATTAGATCCTTGAACCTTTCTGTTCTAAAAGTTTCACCAACCTTATGAAAGGAATGCACAGGGACAGATACCGCTGGCAGACCACTATCGATTAATTTTTGTAATACAATGGAATTTAAATCCTGCATATCTTTTCCAACAATGGAAAAATAAATCAAGTCCGAATCATTTTTTATTCCATTCCGTAGATTATGCTTATCTGAAACAACATGACCAAAGGAGCCCCCACCATGAACAATAATCATATCTGTTTTTATTATTTCTTTTGCAATTCTCTCTATGATAGATTCATTTAATTTTCTATAAACCTTTTTATCAGTAATTACACTCCCACCTATTTTCAGTAAAATCATTTTAATTTCACTTTAAAATTTCAAGTTCTGGAAATTTAGATTCATCAAATTTACCCAGTTTTTTTGCCATAAGCAAGAAGTTCTTGGCACCCATGGTATTTTTCTTTATTGTAGCTATCCTAGCTTTATAAAACCATGCAAGGGCATTCTTCTGATCCTTTAGTACAATGTTATTCAGTATTTTTTCAGCATCTTCAATTTTATTATTGTTAAATAAATTAATGGCATCAAATACCTGGCCAAGTTTAGATCTTAAGTTCGTGAGATTTTCAGCCTTAATTCCAGATTTCAATGCTTCGTCTAAGGCAGGAATTAAAAAATCATAATCTTCAATATTCTTAGAAAGTATATTATCTAGATTTTTAACAAATGTTTCCGAATTTGCGTATTTATTTAAAATTTCTTTATAATTGCCAGAATTTAAGATATTTTCCAGCTCATTTTCATCTGGCTCCTTTTGATCTATGCCAGATACCTCCGGTCCAATACCTAGATCTCCGAATATATCTTCTTCCGCTTTCACCTTTTTCTCGGAGATCATGTCTTCTAAAATAGGGATCTCTGGATCATTGGGGGAGAGCTTTTTCACTCTTTCAATGAATTGTTGTGCCTCGGATTTTCTTCCCTTGTTTATAAGCATCCTTGCCTTTTCTTTCAATAGGGATACATTATTTGGTGAATTCTTTATACCCTCATCGATCAGATCAATGTTATTTTCAATTATGCCTAGCTGCAAATAAATCTGAGCTGCACCTTCCTTGTCTCCTCTCTCTAATAAATATTCAAGTTTCTGTCTTAAAGCTTCCTTATCAAAAGGATCCAATGAAAGAATTCTGTCCAATACTTCACCCTTTTCAGGGTTTATTTTCAGTGCATCTTTATACCATTTAAGCGCATTTTTATAATCTTTTTGTAACTTGTATATATCACCTAAGATTATCATTGCTAAAGCATTATTTGGATCTAATTCCAAAGATTTTTTTATGTTTACTGTAGCATAAGGAATTTGTATATTTTGGTTTGCCAAAATCCTTCCTATTTCAAACCAGGGGCGAGGATTATTAGGATTCATCTCTTTTACTTTTTCAAAAAATTCTATACTCTTCTCCTTATCACCAAGATCTTCCAGTATTGCCCCTGCCTCAAGAAGTATATTTATTACTTCATCTTTATTCTGCTCAATTGCCATCTGTTCGCTAGGATCTGCATCTGAAACCATCCTGATTATTTTCCTTAACGTTACCTTTGCCTTCGTTGGATCTGTTTTTGCCTCTAATCTCCCTTCCCTGATAAGGTCCCTAAGCGAAGGCATAAAAGTTTGAGATGAAGATCTCCTACCAAGTAATGGCATAATAAATCAAAAAGATTAATCATTTAATAAATCCTTCGATTCATAAAGTTTCATTTTCAAAAAAATTTATATAGAAAAAGTATTTTATCATCTCAAAGAGGTGAATTTAAATATGATGACCGGACAGCCCATATTAATTCTTAAAGAGGGTACAAAAAGAGAGACGGGAAAAGATGCAATGAAAAATAACATTCAAGCGGCAATTGCAATTGCCGATGCTGTGAGGTCCACATTGGGCCCAAGAGGAATGGACAAGATGCTTGTCGATTCTCTTGGTGATGTGGTGATCACAAATGATGGTGTTACAATAATGAAGGAAATTGAAGTTGAGCATCCAGCTGCAAAAATGATAGTTGAAGTAGCTAAAACTCAAGACACGGAGGTTGGAGATGGAACAACAACAGCTGTTATGCTTGCTGGGGAATTGTTAAAGCAGGCACAGACTTTACTTGACCAGAATGTACATCCAACAGTAATCTCATCAGGTTACAGAATGGCTTCAGAGAAGGCAAAAGAGATTCTTGAAAAAATGTCAATGAAGATTTCAGAAAATGATGACGAAGTTTTGATAAAAATTGCTAAAACTGCACTTGGAAGTAAAAGTGCAAGTATGAGCAAGGATCTCCTTGCGAAAATATCCGTTGATGCTGTTAAGAAAATTGTAGAGAATCTGGATGGAAAGAAAATTGCTGACCTTAACAATGTTCAAATAATAAAGAAGCAGGGAGGCTCCATTGACGATACGCAAATAATTGAAGGCGTTATTGTAGACAAAGAAAAGGCACATCCTGACATGCCTCAGGTGGTAAAGAAGGCAAAAATTGCATTGTTAAATGCAGCCCTTGAAATAAAGAAACCAGAAATTGATACAAATATACAGATTAGGGATCCAACAATGATTCACTCATTCTTACAGGAAGAGGAAAAGATGCTGAGGGAAATGGTTGACAAGGTAGCAGCAAC
The DNA here is from genome assembly GCA_023261755.1 of Thermoplasmata archaeon. Taxonomy (GTDB): domain Archaea; phylum Thermoplasmatota; class Thermoplasmata; order Thermoplasmatales; family ARK-15; genus ARK-15. The sequence goes on from JAGDXS010000008.1 coordinate 7,947, forward strand.
AGGAGCAAATGTTGTTATATCCCAGAAAGGCATTGATGATATGGCCCAGCATTTCCTTGCTAAGAAGGGCATATATGCTGCTAGAAGAGTAAAGAAGAGTGATATGGAAAAACTTGAAAAGGCCACAGGTGCAAAGATTGTAATGAACCTAGATGATTTAACTGCAAATGATCTCGGCTTTGCTGATAAGGTTGAAGAGGTAAAAATTGGTGATGATCATTTAACATTTGTGACAGGATGCAAGAATCCAAAGGCAGTTTCAATTTTAATAAGGGGCGGAACAGAGCACGTTGTTGATGAAATAGAAAGATCAATACAGGATTCTTTGCACGTTGTTGCAAAGGCAATAGAAGATGGAAAAATTGTAGTAGGCGCAGGTGCTGCAGCAACTGAAATTGCTCTAGGCCTGAGGGAATATGCCTCCACTGTAGGTGGAAGGGAACAGCTTGCAATAGAAAAATTTGCAGACGCCATGGAAATTGTTCCAAGGACTCTTTCAGAAAATGCAGGTCTTGATCCAATTGATTTGATCATTGATCTAAGGAAGGCACACAAAGAGGGAAAGAAAACATACGGAGTTGATGTATTCTCAGGCAAAGTAGCAGACATGTATGAGCAGGGAGTAATTGAACCAATCAGGGTAGGTCAGCAGGCAATAGATTCTGCGACAGAAGCAGCAGTAATGATCCTTAGGATTGACGATGTTGTTGCAAGCAAAGGCGGTGGAGGATCAAAGCCACCAGAGAAAAAACCTGAGGAATCAGAGTCCTCAGATTAAAATATTCTTTTTAATACTTTTTTTACATTTTCCAAGTATGATTTTTCTGCAACTATCATTAATGAATAATCTATAGGTTTTCTTGATCTGAGTGCTTTTACAATACTTGATTCATTCTTTAAATAGTACTTTTTACCATTTTTCAAAATTTTTACATCAAGGTAATTCATCCTTGGCTCATTTATTGAAAGTTCCTCAATTGGGAAATCTATGAGGACATATCCTTCAGGAGCATCAGATTCATATGCTAGTTCCTTTTCCAATTTTTTTAAATTCTTTGGATCAAAATTATCTGGTATGTTTTCAAAAATAGCTACTTTTTTGAATAACTGCCTGAATTTGATCCTCGTACCTATATCCTTTGCATAGCCCTCACTCTGAAGGAGCATGGAAATTAACTCTGAATCATTCATACTTAAAATATCATAAAAATTTAAATTTTCCATATTTTCTATTGCCCTAGAAAGCATCAATTCAGCTATCCTTGCTGTCTTGTGGAAATATACTGATGAATACATTAAAGCCCTTGCTACCATTACACTTTCAAGAGATTCTATTCCTTTATCATAAAAAACTATGTCATCATCAAAAATTGTGATGGTGTTTAAAATTCTTTGAATATCTATTATTCCATATGCCACACCTGTATAATGTGAATCCCTCAATAGATAATCAAGCTGATCTGCATCTAGATCTCCATTTATGATCTTTGAAAGGTATTTTCTTTTTTCTTTTTTACCAAATATTTCTTCATTTGTTTTATTCATAAATAAAGATATTATTTCATCCATGTCTAATCCATTTTCCTGTATAATTTCACCAATACTTTTTTCATTAAATTTTTCTGATATTTTTATTTCATTTTTTATAATTTTAGAACCTATTTGCACATGGTCAAGCCCAATTTTCATTTTTATCAATCTTTCAAGGGTATGAGAAAATGGAGGATGACCTATATCATGAATTAGGCCAGCAATCCTGAGCATTTTTATTTCCCTTTCGCTTAAATTGAGAATTCTACCTATCTCACCAGATAGATGTGAAACTCCAAGACAATGTTCAAACCTAGTATGATTAGCGCCTGGAAAAACAAGATAGTTCAGGCCAAGCTGCCTAACATTACTCAGCCTTTGCATTTCAGGCGTTTCAAGAATGGACGTCAGTGGTTCCTCAATCCTTATACTCCCATGAATTGAATCGTGTATGATCTTAAAATTGCTAGGCATATTTACCTCTCTTTGATAGGGATTGGTACCAGGCCACAGGGGTTGAGTTCCCGCATCACTGCAGCTGTCCCTGAACAAGCCTCCATCCCGCACCCCTCCGAGCATCGTAAGTCCATAGTACCGCTGCTCCCTTCCGGACCTGGCGGGTTTTCTATGGCAAAGGTACCCTTCCATCCCTTTGGATGGAGGTATACCACCTTCGATCCCGGAGGACAGAACTTCAGCAGCTTAGTTTCAGGACTGCAATGATGCGTTCTCCCTTCCCCTGCTGTCGCCCTGCATCTAGACGGTTTCAGTAATAGGGGTACGCCTAGTTCCCCCGGCCTAGCCTGGTACCAGCATGAAGAATTTATCTTTGTTTAAAAACTTTGCTAAAATGCCCAACGATAACTTTTAATTTTTGCAGGAGATTTCCGCCTCCATGGAAAAATATGATGTAATCGTTCTAGGTGCAGGGATTGTTGGTCTTTCTTCGGCCTATTATTTAAAAAGGCAGAGTAGAGATTTGAATATTCTTGTTATTGATAAATATTCAACTTATGCCCAGGGAAACACATCAAAGGCAGCAGCAGGATTCAGGGACCTTTTTTCATCAGAACCAAATTTTAAGCTTGCCAAAAGTTCAATCTTTTTTTATGATCACGTTCAAAATGAATTGAAATTTAATTTAGATATGAAATATGTAGGTTATATGTACCTCCTTGACGATGAAACAAGAACAAAGTATGAGAAAATAATTGAGGGGCTAGAGAAAAAAACAAAGACTAAAAGGCTTTCTAGAGATGAGATCAAGGATACCTTCCCTTTCATAAATTTGGATCCTGATGATGTTTCAAGACAAGTAATGAAATTGAAACCTATTTCTGAAGCTTTCGTTGGCCTGAATTGCGGAATATTTGAACCTGATCTTATTTCTAACTATTATTTCAATGAATTGGAAAAAATGGGCGTTGATTTTAAATTCAGCACTAAAATAGAAAAGCTGAATCTTGAACCAGTAAATAAACTTGAATATCCTGGAGAACCTTTTGTTTGGCAGGAAAAAAGGATTTCAAGCATATCGGATAGGGCAGACTCATACAGGGCCGATAATTTCGTAATAGCAACAGATGTTTGGTCGCCTATGCTCTTTGATCCACTGGGTATTGATACATTTACAAAACCTAAAAAAAGGCAGATATTTCAAATCAAAGGTGAAAATGTAGAAAAGGCTCTATTCACAGATAAAAAATTCAATGAAGAAGGTATTTTACCATTTACAATCATGCCTTATGGAGTATACATAAGGCCATCTATAAAAGAAAAGGCATTCAGGGTAGCTGTATCAGATGATATAGGAAGATCATTTACAATAGAAGATGACCCATATCCTGAAGAAAATTTCTACGCATATAATATAAGGCCTGTTCTGTTATCCTATTTCCCAACACTTGAAAATTCAAAGTTATTTTCATCCTGGGCTGGAGAATATTCAATAAGTACAAGGGATGATCAGCCATACATATTCAAGATTATGAACATAATATTTGCAGGAGTAACTAGCGGTAGCGGTGTCATGAAGGGTGATGCAATAGGAAGAATTGTATCATCTCTATACTTAAATAAAGATTATACGACTCTTTATGATGGAAGCAGCCTTAAAACGGATACATTTGGATACATAAATAGGAATGTACCATACGAGGAATTTGTTCTATAAAATTTATAAAAATTAACAATAAAATTTTTTTAAAGTATCTTTTTTTAAATTTACGTGAATGAATCTGTTAGAAAAGAAATACATTTTAAATTTGAAGGAAGGAGGTTTGTGGCACGAGAGGGAGATACAGTAGCTGAAGCCTTGATCAGGAATGGAATTAAAGTATTTTCCTTAAGTAATAGGTACATTAGACCAAGGGGATATTTTTGCGGTGATGGAACTTGCAACCAGTGTATGATGAATATAGATGGGAATAATGCACTTGCCTGCAGGACAATAATTAAAGAAAATATGAATATAAATAGGAATGTGCCTAAAATAAAAAAATTAAATTCACTTTCATTTTTAATTCATATTCCTTTTATTATTTACTTTATGAAAAATAAATTATTAAAAAATAAAAAGATAATTTCCAGAGCGATTGAAACAAATTTTTCAACGGATATTTTGATAATAGGATCTGGAGATTCAGGAATTTCAGCCTTTAATACATTAAAAAAATTGGGTATTAATACTATTCTTGTAAGCGATTTTTTCCCGAAGGATTTTAATTATTCTGATTATACAATTAATGCAAAGGTATTTTTAATAGATGATATGGTTGCTTATTCAAGCAATAGTGAAAACTTGATTAAAATTAAAGCAAAAAAAATTATTCTGGCCACTGGATCAAAAAATACGGATGTTGTTTTTGAAAATAATGATCTTCCAGGGATTATGACATTTCAGGCCTTTAGAAGGATAATATTAAAGGGGATTATACCTGGGAAAGAAGCTGTAATAATAGGGAGTTCAGGTGAAGAGGAAAAAATTGCAAATTATATTGAAAATCATGGAATAGAAATAAAAGGCATTGTTTCAAAAATTCCGAAGGTTTCAAAATACAAATATTTTTATTATTATGAAGTAGAGAAGGCATACGGTTATTCAAGCATAAAAAAATTAAAAATAAAGAAGGGCATATTTGAAAGGATTTTAAAATGCGACCTTGTAATTTTAAGCGATAAAACTAAAAATATAGATTTGATTTTCAATTCAAAAATAAATTATTTAAAAGATAAAAATTCTTTTTTTCCAGTTAGAAATGAGGATTTATCAATTTCTGATAATATTTATTATTGCAGCGGTTTCTCTGAAAATGAGAGCATAATTGAAGGGCAGAAGGCAGCAATGAATGCCTTAAAATCTCTGAGTGGAGGGGAAAATGAAAATAATGTGCAGATCGATGGATATTAATGAAGATGACTTAAAAAAAATTTTGAAAGATAATTTTAATGATGCAGTATCGATTATGGTGAGATTAAGTAATACAGAAATCTTGGATTTATTCTGCCTTTGCAACTTATTTCAATTACTTGATGAAAACAATTTTAAAAATTTATTTTATATTATTAATGAAAAGGCGGTCATGTTCCTTGATTGAAAAATGTGATGCTCTTATCATAGGTGGGAATATACTTTCCATTTACACAGGAATATTATTCGAAAAAAATGGAATGAATGTTACAATTATTGAAGATGATCTATACGGATCCTTATTAAGTCAGGGGCCACTATTCTTCATAGATTTTGATGATGAAAAAAGAGGACTGTTAAATAAAAAGAGCAGAGAAATATATTATAGTTTTATTAAAAAGAGTAATTTTGGTTTTGTTTGGCCCATTGATCTTTATGATAAATTAAAAGAAAATTTTCATGGCCACATACTTAATTTCTCAAATAAAGAAAGTTTTTCATTAAATAACAAAAGTGTAAAATTGATGAATTTAAATAAGGAAATCATTTCTGAATTTATTATTGTATTGGATGGCATATTAATTAAAAAATTCTTGCTAGAAAAGAATATTGATTTAAAAAATGAAATTCAAGATTATGGAAACATGGTTTTATATTCAAAAGGAAAAAACAATTTTACATTTTATGAAAATGATTTAATTGTTAAAAGGGATGATTTAATTTATTTGTCCGGAACTTGGGAAAAATCATATGTGAACACTATTAAAAAAATGCTCAATTTAGGAGTTAAAATAAATTCTGAAATTAAAAGTTCAATAATTAAAAGGTTCTGGAAAAGTAAACATGATACTTTTAAAGATGGTATGCCTAGGTTGGGTAACTTGCTCTATGAAAATTTATATTTCATGGCAGGCTATTCAAGATTTGGCATTTCCCTTGGCCTTGAATTATCTAAATTATTAACACAGTTTGTTCTAGGAAAACCTCTGGATATTGATTTTGATTTTATTATTCAATAAGCCTGAATCTACCATTTGAAGGCATATATATGAAATTGTCCCTCTGAAGATCCTTCAAAATTTTTTGAATATCTAGTGATGTAAATCCTCTCTGTTCTGCCTCTCTAATAATTTCATCCTCTCCAGCGAAACCCTTAACTTCCTGCAATTCTCTGATTATATCTAGTACAAGCTCATATTTTGTTCTTTCACCCGTTGGTATCGTGCTCGCAACCCTGTCTATGTCGATTACGCCTTCAGCATTTGTTGCCACGTCTTCAATGAAATGTTGAATGATTCTTATTGCTCTCCTTGCATCATCTATACCAGCATAGTTGCTTAATCTTGCTCTTGCAGATGCCTGAGTCAATCTTATTAACGCCTCTAACTGCCTAGCTGTTATTGGTATTGTTTTAGTTTGAGTATACAAGCTTCTCATCTTTAGATAATAGCTCTTCAATTCATTCTTTGCTTCATCTGTTAGCTTTGGATTTATGTGCTTCTTTGCATATGCAATGTATTTCTTGAATAGATCATCGTCTATTTCATCCTTAACAGGCTCCTCAGTTTCCATATGTATTTCAAGAATATGCTCCGCTATCTTTGCATCAACGTTTCCAGGAACATCAGGCATTTTGAATATTGCGTCAAACCTTGATAATAACGTAGGCAATAGATTGATCTGCTCAGCTAGTGGCTTGGATAAATCAAACCTGCCAAACTTTGGATTGGCTGCAGCAAGAATAGAGCATCTGGTCATAAGAGTAGCGTTCATGCCTGCTTTTGAAATTGTTACAGTCTGCTGTTCCATTGCTTCATGCATTGCGACCCTGTCCTTGTCATCCATCTTGTCTATTTCATCTATTGCAGCTATGCCATTATCAGCCAAAACCAAAGCTCCTGCTTCTAATGTCCAGCGCCCTTCACCAAATTCTTCTTTAGTTGCTGCCGCAGTTAAACCGGCAGCTGTTGATCCCTTTCCTGAGGTAAATATACTCTTAGGTGCGACATTGCTAACATATTTTAAGAGCTGCGATTTACCTGTTCCGGGATCACCTACAAGTAATATGTGAATATCCCCTCTTATCCTAGTCCCATCCCTCCTTTTTAAAGGTATGCCACCAAAAAGCTGTAAAAGAATCGCTTCTTTTTCAATTTCAAGACCGAAAAGAGTGCTTGCGATCTTGTTTCTTAATCTTTCTATGACATTCTTATCACTGGCAAGCTCTTTTATTTTATATATGTCTTCGTCCGTTAATACAATTGACTTATATTCTTCTTTCATTGCCTCAACATTTACCGCATAAATATATATGTCGAAAACTACGCTGGGATTTTGCCTAGTTCCCCTTGGCCTTGTTTTTAAGATACCTGTTATCCTTACTCTATCACCCGGGACTACTGCTCCTGCAAGATCATCCTCAAGATATGCCTGTATTCTCTGAGGCTGTTCCCCACCCCTGATGTCCTCTGGATTTTCTTGGATTTCAATTCTTTGGGAATCTAAAAATATAGAAAAATCTTCAAGCAGTTTGAATCTTGTTTCCCCTCTTTTCTTGCCACACCCTTCGCAAAATGCTGGTAGTTCAAGAATCTCCGTTTCCTGATCCTTGTAATTTACATGGCCACAAGATGTGCATTGGAACGCACCTGTTACAAGCCTAGGCCTTACTTCGGTTACCTGCCTGACAAGGCCTTCTATGGTGATTAATTCACCTATGTTCTTGCTCCTGATTTTCCTTATTTCTCTGAGCCTGTCATCAGGTATGTTCTTAATTCTTAAATGTAATACGCTTATTCTTTGCTCTTCTGGAAACTTTTTTAAAATTATTTCTTCACCGTATTTTAACGTTTCTTCAGGATTTTCTGTCAAGCTTTCCAAAAGTTCGGAACTGAATTCTTGAATCTCGTTAAAATCAACAATAAGACTCCTCTCATCAGGGTATTTTTCACCCAGGAGGGATATTTTAACGTTATATCCATACTGAACGAAAAACATTTCCCACATCGTTTTTACATTCTCTGGAGACATGACTCCCATAGTGAAAAAGTAGAGAAAAAGAAATATAATAATGCTTTCTTTTTTGAGTTGAGTAAGTTTTTTAAATATCTTTTTTTTGTATAATTTAATTCTTTCATATATAATAAGGGTATTGTGATAAACATGATTGAAAATTATACCCCGTTGTGAATATAGAAAACAAGGATAAAAGGATTTGGTAAAA
>JAGDXS010000005.1 GCA_023261755.1 Thermoplasmata archaeon
CAAACTGTACAGAGGATCCTACAGTTGTGAGCTGTGTAGAAGGTGTAACTGAAACCAATGTAGGCGAAGTGGGTGTATTCTTTATTAATGTAGGTTTATATAGAATAACTGCAACCGCTGCTATGATAACTACTAACACTACAATTATTGTCAATATTGCGTATAAACTCTTTTTTTCCAATGTAATCACCCAGTGGTTAAATTAAGAAACAATATTTAACCTTTTTTATATTATATATAATAATAATATTTTCTAAAAAAATAATATTTTTTCTTTTTATTTTTTAATTTTCATCTAAAAAATTTCAAATTTAATTAATCTTAAATTTTTAGATTAAAAAATTTTCAATCTTTTTTATTGTAATTTAAGAGGACTCTTTTAACCTAAGTATAAAAAGTAAATCAAAAAAAAATTAATAGTTAATAAAAACTTTATAAAAAAGTTTATAAATAGGTTATTTAATTTAAATTGTGATGGAAAATTTAGATTTAAATAATAAATATGCAAACCTCGAATTGTTTCAAAAGGAGGCTATTGCATCAATAAGTTTAGATATTAAATTAAAAAATTTAAAATTTGTATTGAAAGGGAAAACAACTTATTACGATTTTTTAACTGCTGAACACTTTTTTTCTATTTTTGAAAATGAACCTGGATATTCCAGATTAATTTTAGAAGGAAAGGATATAGGTTTAAAATTTAATAAAAAGGAGGATATTTACTGGGTTAGATTTTTTGGTGAGACCTTATTTAACGAGGAAATAAGGAAAATATTACAAAATAGAAATTTAAGAGAAATAGAAAAAGGTATGATTTTTCCTTTAATTTTAAACAAAAATGGTAGATTATTTTATCTCTTCCAATATTCCAATGATGTAATCGCAGATGCTTCAGCAGATTTAATATACATAATGAATGCTTATAATGAAACATATGGTCCAGGTACTTTTAAAATAGAGAAAATAAGTAATGCAGAAAGTTTTCTTAATTATTTTACTTATGGAGATTTTGAACAAATATTTTATCAATTGAATTTAAATCTACCATACGAAGGACCAGATTTTGTAAGTATATTAAAACGATTATCTATGAAACCAGAGGAATATGAATTCTTAATAAAAATTAATAATGAATACAAAACAATGAAATTTCCAGAAGTTTTAAAACTTTCAAAAATAGATCCTGAAACCTATTTGAATATTATTTCTATTCTGCCAGAAAATTTTGTTTTCATGTCTTACTTTGACGGAATTTGTAAAAATAATATATGCACAATTAAATTAATTTTAGAGGAAAGATTTATTCCTTTTTTGCTAAATGTTTTAAATAAATTAAAAAATGCTGGAATAGAATTTTCAATTGATAATTTAATTAAATTGAATTTAACTAAAATGCAAAAAGTGGATGTTAAAAATTTATTCAGTCCAGTTAATAAGGACTTTTTTAACAGAGAAATAACATACTCTAAAGATTTAAATTACTTTGGAGAAATAAAAGATTTAATTGATAGTGCAATATGTTATAGTGATGATATTTCCTTTGATAAATTTTTAATAATAAACAAAGATGATCCAAATTTTGCAGAAATAAAGTACAAGGCTTTAAAAAATAACATTAAGATAAATGAAAATAAATTCTATTTATGGTTCAGTTTTCCAGAAACATCTAAAATTTATAAAGAAATAAAAGATGTAATGAATGAGGGTAGGATGATTCAATCTATTGGTGTCTATCATTTTCCATTTTCAATCAGTTATAAGGGTCGTATGTACTATAAAATTCAATATGCAAGTGAAAGTGAATATGATGCAACTAGGCGTTTATTAAAAATTATTGATGCTCAATCAAAACTAATAGGGAAAGATGCTATTAAAATAGAAGAAATAGGCAATATAACGGATCCAATTAGTTTTATTAATCAGTATGGTATAAAAGATAAAATAGTCTATCTAGAACTCGTTACTGATTACAATAAAAATATTAAAGGGTTAGTAAAAAACAGCGGTACTGATATTAATCACATTCAAATATTGTACGATGAAGGAAATGGATTAAAACTTACTAATTTTTCAGATATACAAAAAAGAACCATAGGTGATTTGACCAAGGAATTTTTTAAAAATTTGATAGATAACCTTAGCTTTTTCCTACATATAGATTTTAGATGTGAAAATGGAAAATGTTTATTTAATTTTCTTATAGAGGAAAAAATGTTACCTGTTGTTTCATCGAGCCTTGCAGGTCTCATTGATTCTGGTACAAAGGTCAAAATTTCTAGGTTTATAATTTTTTAAATTAAGCCTGATCTTGGAATCAATAAAAATATATAAAGTATATAAAGTAAATAAAATATATAATGTATATATATTAAATAGGCAAGATATTTGTAAATTATTTTCTATTTAGAATTATGAATCAGAAATTAGAAAGTAAATCTGCTATAAATAAAATAACTAAAAGATCCACATATACTGTGCTGTCCGCGATGGGATATTTTCTGGATGGGTATGACTTAAGCGTGATTTCAGTGTTTACATTTATTCTAGTAAATTACAAAATATACCCATACAACGTTTGGTTACTTGGTTGGGTAACAGGTTCTGCTCTTCTAGGAGCTATGGTTGGTGCAATACTATTCGGCCATTACTCAGACAAAATTGGAAGGAGATATCTTTACATATTCGATCTTCTATTTTCGTAATTTTTGCAATCCTGTCAGCATTATCAACTAATTTAATAGAAATGATAATATTCAGGTTTTTTGTCGGTTGGGGTGTAGGTGCAGATTATGCTTTAAGCCCAGTATATGCGTCGGAAATGTATCCGAATCTAGAGAGAGGTAAAGGATATGGATAGGTATACATATTCTGGAGTATTGGAGCAGCAATTGCATTCTTGCTAGGATATATATTTTATCTTGCAAATCCTATAACAGCGTGGAGATGGGCTTTAGGTCTTGGTGCTATTCCTGCAATTATTACATTATTGTTAAGAACAAGTATGCCTGAATCTTCAAGATGGAATCTAATTAGAAAAGGTGAAATTGCAATAGAAGAGGTAGAAATTGCTAAAATTCAGACAGGAATTACAAAAGAGGATGTTGATAACTTAATCAAAGAAAAAAGAAATTATGAAAAAGTAAATGCAGGTTCAATTTTAGCCCTTTTCAAAGGAGAATGGAAAAAAAGGACCATGATAGTTTGGATTCAGTGGATAATATACGATATTGCATCATATGGCTTTGGTCTATATTCTCCAATAATAATCAGCTTGTTAGGCATAAAAGGATCATTGGCAATACTCTTTTCATCGCTGTTGTATATACCGGGTACGTTTGGAACTCTTGGAGCAGCATATCTAAATGATATTCTTGGAAGAAGAATATTGCAGTTGATAGGTTTTGGATTTATGGCAATAGGAATGGTTTTCGTGGCATTGGGTGCTCTAATTGGAGGCATAATAGCCATTGGATTGGGTATAACAGGTCTCATTTTGTGGTATGGCATCGGTAACCTCGGCCCTGGAAATACGATGGGCCTATATGCTATAGAACTGTTTCCAACAAAATTAAGATCTACTTCTATGGGCTCTGCAACTGCAATTACTAGATTCGTTTCATTTTTGAGTGCTTTTGAATTTCCTATAATAGTTGAATCATTTGGTAAATTGCCATTTTTTGAAATACTTGTCATTTTCATGGTCATGGCATTCATATTTACATTGCTCTTTACACCTGAAACAAAAGGCCTTTCCTTGGAACAAATTTCAGAATATAAGTACCATAAAAGAAAACTTATTCCAGCAAATAATAAATAAATTTTTTTCTTTTTTTATTTATTTGAAAATTAAACGCAAATAAATAAATAATTTGAATCATTTTCTTAACCTATGGATTTTCTGATACTTGAAAATAATACAATTTCGGAGGGAGAGAAACTCATAGGAACTATAAATATAGAGAAAAAATCCATAAATATTCAGGGATCTGTTAATATTTCCATAAAAAAAGAGAGAGGCTACTATTCAATTTTGGAAGATAATTTACCTCTTGGTCGAGTGGAAAGGGATCTTAAAATTATATACCAGGGAAAGGAATATGAACCACAAAGAAAAGATTTATACAATTTTATTTCAGGAAAAACTAATAAAATAGATATTTATTCTTTTGGGAGCATTTCAGGTACGATTGAAAGAGAAAATCATAAACTTGTGGTTAAAAGTGATAATGCAATTGAAAAAACACCATTCATTATTTATCTGGCAATTTTTTCAAGGTACAAAATTCCTGTGAGAAGATCTCAGGCATTGAAATCACCTTACAGAGAAATTTATTACGGTTTGCTCGCACTATTTTTCATAGTTTTTATTTTGATGAATATTTTTTATCAGGACGAAGGCTTATATTCTCTGTTTGCTCTTTCTATCATAATTGCAGAATTTGCCGTATACATAATTGGAAGGAGGAAGATGAGTCAATGATAAAATATAAATATTATTACTCATTTGAGTAATTATGACCCAGTATCCCACTAAAATAATTGCAATTTCTTTCATTTTTCTAGCGATAGCCTTTGTAATAAGAATAACTGGCTATTTATTTGGAAATAATGTAGCTCTTGGCATGGAAGCTGTTCATTTAATTGTAGATGTAGCTATAACATTTTTTATATTATTAACTTTAAAAATAATTTCAAGTAATTATACAAAAAAATTTTCATATGGATTATTCAAGTTGGAGGATTTAATTTCTCTAGCTTTAGCAATCCTTGTTGCTTATACTGGAATAGAACTTTTCCTTTCAGGTTATTTATCAGAATCAAAAGCAAGTATTGAATCTGGAATATTCCAAGCTATTTCAATAATTCCACTATTTTTTGCTGGTAAACTAAAAATCATTGCCGGAAAAAGAATCAAATCACCTTCTCTGGAGGCAGATGGAAAACATACTTATACAGATTTTATAGAAGGAGCTGGTGTTTCTGCAGGATTAATTTTAACAGGTATATTCAATAATTATCTTTTTTTCATAGCTTCCATTTTAATTGCTTTTATTGCTCTATTGATCACTGCTTATTCAATTGGTAAAGAATCTATTTTAAGTTTGCTTGATCTTCCTAAGGATAAAAATATAAGTCAAAAAATAAGAGAATTGGGAAAAAATATAAAGGGAATAAAAGATATAAAAGAGATAAGAATAAGATGGGCAGGACCAGTTATTTTTGTTGAGGCAATAATAGAAATGGACCCATTTTTGTCCATAGATGAGGCACATCCAATTACTGAAATATTTGAAAATGAAATAAAAAATAATATTGAGGGTGTTTACTCAGTAACTGTACATGTTGAACCTGTTAGAAGAAAAAATTTTAAATTATTGATTCCATCAAAAAATAATAGCATAACTTCAAATTTAGATGATAGGTTGGCAAAGTCCAATTATTTTGCTATAGTTGAAATAGATGATGAAATAAAATACAATTTTATTGAAAATCCGTTTAAAGAAAAAAGTGAATTGGCAGGACTTGAATTTAAACAATTCTTAATTAATTATGGAATAACGGATATCATTTGCAAAAATGTTGGGGAGATTACATTTGGCTTGATGCTTGCATATGGCATTTATTGTTGGCAATCAAATGAAGATACTATAAAAAATATAGTAAATAAGTTTTTAACAGGTAAAGTTGAGAGATTAAGAGAACCAACAAAACAGTCAAAATGATAGTGCCTTTTCAAATGCCTTTTCAGCGCCTTTAAGATTCAATGACTTTAATTGTTTTATTCCCTCTTCGAGAATAGTCCTGTCATTGAAATTTTTATTTAGATATAAGCCAAAAATTATCTTTAATCTACTGGACAGGAATTTTAGATCCTGATCATCTATGTTTTTAATATTTTCCTTAAATATTTCTAAACCATTTTTATCTTTTTTTTCTATCATTATTATTCCCTTGATTATATTGTTTCTCCACTTTACAAATTTAACATTCTCTATAAATTCTATTTTATCAACTATTTCCACCAATTCCAAAAATCTATCGTCCAGGCCATTTTCAAAATATTTTTTATATCCCAATAATTCAATATAATCAATTATGTCCAGAAGATCTTCTGTGGTTGGATCTTTTATTTTATCTTTAATATATTCAAAACTTTCAATTGTTTTGTTTATATCACCTGAATATAAGTAATACATTGCCAGAGAAGCATTAGCATAATCTATATAGAATTTTATTTCAGAATTTTTTATTTTTTCTATATCTTGAATATAATTATCATCAATGCCCCTTATTTTATTTAATAATTTTTTAAAAATTTCCATTAAAATCTTTTCATTTTGTTTTCCTAGTTTTGTTGATAAATCGAGCCCAATGTTAACTAATTTTTCAGCTTCTTCTATATTTCCCATTTTTACCAATGGATCTAAAATATTTAAAATTGAATTTAATGCTGTTGCAAAACTTTTATTGATTATCGAAATACCTAGCGCTCTTTTAAACAAATCAACAGCCTCTTTTACATTTCCTTCATATTCACTTATTATAGCAAGGTTAATGGAAAGTGTTGGCAAAAATGATGGAAACCAGAATTTTTCAGATATTTCCTTTGCCTTCAAATAATAGAATTTTCCCTCCTTTAAATTTATTTCAGCAGAAACGTTACCTATGTTATTATAGGTTGATGCAAGATCATAATAATTTCCTATGCTTTCGCATATTGTCTTAGACCTTTCATAATAGTATAAAGCCTTAGGAAAATTCCTTTTATCATATTCGATATTACCTAACAATCTAAATGCTTTTTCTTCTATATTATAATCACCCACTTCCCTAGCTATTTCTATTGCCTCATATAAGATCCTTTCACTTTCTTCTAGTTTTTCAACATAGTAATAATACCTGCCCAAACCAAATTTTGCCATGGCCTTATGGTTTTCATTTTTAGCCTTTTTTAAAGCAAGATCATATCTAATTTTTGATTCTTCGTATTCGCTCAATTTAAATAATGAATCTGCCTGATTTAATATAGCATCCACATTTTCAGGATCTTTTTCCAGTATCTTCTTCGAGAGATTTAATATTCCTTCATAATCATCCTGAAGTCTTAAAATGTCAAATAAATAACGATTTATTTCATCGTCTTCAATTTTTATTGAGGTTGCAAGATTTAAAGCATTTTGTGCATTATAAAAATCTCCTGCCTGATAAAATATTTTGCCAACTTTTGATAGATTTTCATACGCTTTTTCTAAAATGTTTGCATAATAGTACTGGATTCCAGATCTGTATAGATCCCCCTTTTGTTCTAAATATTTTGCTATTTTTATCCTTGCATCCCTGATTCTCAAGTTTGAAAATGATTTTTCCACATAGATTTTCAAATTTTTATCTCTGATTTCTAGAAAATCTCCATCTTCCTTTACTATCTTTTTTCTAATCATTGCATCTACAGCATTTATAAAATTTTCCTCATTCAAATTTACTAAATCCATCAATTTCATTGCCTCAATTTTTTCATTCAACAAAGATAAATAAATTAATACAATAATCTCATCTGGTGATAATTTCTCCAAAATTTTTTCTTCTGATTTTTCACTTATTAATTCACTTATTTCATTTATTGTTTTTTCTGTTAAAGGCTTGATGAAAGTTTTTTCAATGATATAGTTCTGATCTTCAAGAATTTTGATGAAATTAAAGATATTTTTTATGCTTCCATTGGATCTTTCATAAATTATTGAAATTATTTTTTCTGGTATTTTATAATTCAATTCTTCAAATATTTTTTCAATGTTTTTTAAAGAATAAGGAGATAGGCCTATTTCTAAAGCACCCATACTTTTTAGAATATTAATCATATTTTCGAGTTCAGCATTAATTTTATCTTTTCTATATATTGCAATCATTCTTGCTTTGACATCCTCTTTTAAAAATTTGGAAGAAACATGGAAAAAAAGTGCTAGAAAATCCTTATCCATATTCTCTAAATCATCAATTACGAAATAGAAATTTTCCTTATTTTTCAATTCATCAATTCTTGTCATTATTAAATAAATTAATAACTCATAAGTTTTTCTTGACTCTGATGGCGAAATTGCACTAGTTAATGTAACGTATTTTTTAGCTGTATCACTTATGTCAAGGAGATCTAAAAGTTTCTGATAATTATCTTCTCCATTTTCATATTTAAAATATTTTACAGTTGAATTTTTCTTTGATAATAAATTTTTTATAGTATGCGTTTTACCAATCCCTTCTGGACCATAAAAAATCAAAACTTTGGAATTTCTATTTGAAATAATTTCTGAAATATTTTCTTTTAATTCAACATTCATTAATTTTTGGTATACATGGAAATTATTAAATTTTTTTATTGTTTTTATTGGAAATTTTTTAAAAGAGCAAAAAATCTGTTTTTAAGAATATTGAATAAAATTTATTTATATTGTAGAGTATTTAGGTTTATGATACTGATAAAGAATGGAATATTGATAGATTCAGAAATAAAAGGTGAAAATGATATTTTAATAAGTGATAAAATTGAGGAAATTTCTGATGACATAGATACAAAATATGCAAAAGTTATTGATGCAGAAAACATGTTTATAACACCCGGTTTCATAGACTTGCATAATCATGTAAATGGTGCTGGCGGTGAGGGAGGCCCAGAAACAAGATCTATTCCAATACATGCTGATTCGCTCATGAAAAATGGTATAACTACTGTTGTAGGTTTATTGGGTACAGACGGATACACAAGATCTTTAATTGATTTATTAATGCATGTAAGAAAATTGCAGAACCAGGGAATAAGCGCCTATATGCTCACAGGATCTTATCAAGTTCCAGGACCGAGTATTACTGGAAGAGTTGCAAATGATATTATATTAATTAATGAAGTAGTCGGAGTTAAAATATCCCTATCCGACCATAGATCATCTTATCCTGAAAGGAGGGATTTAATTACATTGGCATCAGAGGCCAGGGTTGCAGGTATGCTATCTTCAAAACCTGGATTTATTATGGTGCATATGGGTGATGGAAAGGATATGTTCAATCCAATTCTAGATGTGGTAAACAACACAGAAATTCCTATTACACAGTTTATTCCTACACATATAGATAGAAATGAATCACTCTTAGATTCAGCAATTGAATTTGGAAAAAAGAATGGTTATCTTGATATTACAGGCCATGCTGAAGGAAAATATCCAAGAACAATAAGCTCAATAAAATATTTAATTTCACATGGAGTTAGTATAGATAATATTACTGTTACAACAGATGGAAATGGGTCAATGCCAATGTTTGATGAAAATGGAAATTTATTAAAGATTGAAATAAGTGATTCTTCATCATTAATCAAATTATTTAAATATGTGATGGAAAATGAT
Source organism: Thermoplasmata archaeon (assembly GCA_023261755.1). Classification (GTDB taxonomy): domain Archaea; phylum Thermoplasmatota; class Thermoplasmata; order Thermoplasmatales; family ARK-15; genus ARK-15. The sequence goes on from JAGDXS010000005.1 coordinate 9,396, forward strand.
GAGGATTTTGTCCAGAGTTATCTAAAAACTGTAACATTAAATCCAGCTAAAAGATTAAAATTGAAAAAAGGAAAAATTGAAAAGGGATATGATTCTGATCTTTTAATATTTGATCAGGAACTTAATTTGATTTATGTTGTTTCAAAAGGAAACGTTTACAAAATATGAAACCCTTTGTAATAATCAATTTTGCAATGAGCTTAGATGGTAAGATTGCCCTAGGTACAGGTGAACAGACGAAGTTATCAAATGAAGAAGATTTTAAGCGTGTCCATGAACTTAGGAATTCTGTAGATGGTATTTTAGTTGGAATAGGGACCGTTTTATCAGATAATCCATCATTGACTATAAAAGAAAAATATGTTAAAAATCCAAGGAACCCTGTAAGAATTGTTTTAGATTCAAAATTAAGGATTCCTGAAAATGCAAAGGTATTGGATGGAAGATCAAAGACAATTATTTATTCTACAGTAAACAATAAAAAGATACCGAATGCAGAAATAAGAGTTTGTGGTCAGGATAGAATAAATTTAAAATGTATGCTAGATGACCTTTATTCCATGGGCATAAAAAAATTAATGGTAGAAGGAGGATCAAGGATAATAGGATCCTTTATTAAAGAAAGTTTAGCAGATAAAATAATAATATTTGTTTCCCCTTATTTTATGGGACCTGATGCACCAAATGCGGCTTATTTTGAAACTGCAAAAAAATTGGAAGAAATGATAAAAATGAAAATAATATCTATTAGCAGGCTAGGAGATGGAATTTTATTAGAGCTAGAGCCAGATGCTATTACATATAACCAATGAGAGAGCGATGTTCGAAGACGAGCATAAATATTTAATTATTTCAGATTTGCATTTGGGAATAGAAAAATCCCTTGAAGGAAAAGGATTTAGAATTCCAGATCAGTATGGTTTTTTATTGGACAGTATATTGAAACTTAAAAATATAACAGATGCCGAGGGAATTATAATATTGGGGGATGTAAAGCATGACATTGGCTTACCATTTGAAATTAAAAAATTCCAGAATTTTTTTAAAACTCTTTCAAATGAATTAAAAATAATTATTGTAAAGGGAAACCATGATGGAGGCATAGAAAATTTAATTGATGCTGAAATACATTCACCTAGAGGAATTCTGAAATGGGGAATATATTTTTCACACGGTCATACTTGGCCTTCACAATCCTTGAACAGGGCTGAATATTTATTAATGGGCCATATTCATCCTGAAATCAGAATTTTGGACGAAAAAACAAAAAAAATGTACAACAGTTGCTGGCTTAAAACTCATCCAGGTAAAAATTTTAAAAAACATTACCCTGATTTTAGTGGAGAAATCATAATTTTTCCAGCTTTTAATCCATTGGTTGGGATGGCGATAATGGATGTTATTCCAGGTCCTTTGTTCAATAACGGGTTAATTAACATAAAAAATTTAGATGTTTATCTATTAGATTCCACTTATCTGGGTAAATTTGGTAAAATAAAAAAATAAAAGTTAAATATGCAGATTATGTTAAGTTTATTTAGAAAAAAGGGAGGTATAAAATTTGTCACCGCCAGGTATTAGCCCTTATAAATTAACGAAAGACTTGGAAGAGAAGGTAAAGGAAGCGAAACAAAAAAAAGAGGAATTTGATTTAATATATCCAAAATATAAATTTTTACAATCAATATTATTAAAAAATGGTATTGATAAATTCAATGATGTATTCAAAAAAATTGATGATCTATACAATGATAAAAAATTTGTGGATGCTTATGATCTCCTATTAAATTATAAAGAAAACATAGACAATGAAATTATTAACTTAATTGAAAGTTACAAGAACGATTTTAAAGCAAATTTGGAAAAATTGCAAAACCTAGGTTTTAATGTTTCCAAATTCAAAGAGGATATTGAAAAATCACCAATTGATAAGGAAGAATTTTTCAAATTTTATGATAAATTAAATGAAAACCTTAAAATTTTCATTAAGAATCAATTAAAAGAAGAAATTTCTAAATTAAATTCCGAAAATAAAATTAAATTAGAAATGGCATATGGTAAGCAGATTGAAAATTTAGAGAAATTAAGCAAAGAAGAATTTTTTTCCGTAATTGAGGAAATTAAAAAAATAATTACTGAATATTACATGCAAAAAATTAACGTTGAAATGGAAAGAATGGATAGGCTCAGATCTTTATATGAAAAAATGAAATTGAATCTTTCAAAATTTAAGGAGCTTGATGAATTTGCCTTAAATGCAATTAAAACAGAAAATTATGATCTTGCAATCAAAAAAATAAAAGAATTTAATGATGAAACTGAAATTTCAGTCAGAAGAATACTCAGGGAAATTATTAATAATTTAATGAAGAATATTGAGGAAGCAAAAAATCTTAATATTAATATAAAAGATTACTTGAACGATTTGAAAAAAATAGAGGAAACTTTTGATAAAAATGATTTTTCATCCACAATAGATTTGGTAAAGGGATTAAATTTAACTATTGAAGAAATAAAGATAAAAATATTGAGCGAGAAATTAGAAGAGGTGAGGAGGCATATACAAGAACTCAGGAATCAGGGCATGAATGTGGAAAAATTTTTAAAATCATTTGATATTGCTAAAAATCTCATTAATTCCAAAAAATTTAATGATGCTATGAAAGTCTTGGACCTCCTTTTAAAGCAAGCATCATCAATATTAAATCTTAAGGAAGAGGTTCTAAGAGATATTGATAATTTTGAAAAAAATTTTGTAGATTTTCCTGAATTAGGTATTATCATAGATAAAAATTATTTGGATGAACTGAAAAGACTTGCAAATGAAAATCCATCCAAAGCAAAAAGTGAATTTGAAAAATATGAATCTGTAATCGCTAAAAAAATGGAAAATAACAAAACTAAGTATATTGATCAAATGAAAGATATTGTTAATACATTAAAAAGGATGAGTGCAGATACCTCAGACCTTGATAATATTTTGAAAGGGAATATAAATGGCACAAATTTTTTAAATATTATAAAATCTTTTAAAAATCAGCTTCTAGATCATTTTTCAAACATGAATTATTTAAAAAGCATTTTAAGAGATTTAGACAATGAAAGAATAAACAGAGATCTAAAGCCATTAATTGAAAACATAAAGGAATCAATAGAAAAATACGACTTTTTCGCAGTGTCGTCCGGAATTAAAAGGTTAAGGGAAAGTTCAATGGATTTAAAAAATGCTTTCATCAATGAAAAATTTAATAACTTGAAAAAATCCATATTAAATTTGAATGCAATAGGACTCGATTTAAAACCCATATTAAATGATTTGGATATGCTTGAGAGTGAAAAAATATTATCAGATGATAAAAAAATTGAATTAATTAATTTACTTGAAAATGAAATTTATAACGATGCACAAAATTTCATAAAGCCAAGGCTTGAATTTGGAGATTCTGTAATAAAGAATATTAAAATAAGAAATTTAAGAATTGATACTGAAATAATTTCAAAGAGATTAGGTGATTTGAAAAATTATAAGAAATTAAACGATCTTCCAGATGCGTTTAAGATTTCAATGGATATTGAAAATATGGCAAAAAATAAGCAATTTAATGCCATGAATTATTTAGCAAGCACATCATTTATAAATAATAAACTTTCAAAGTACATAGAAAATATTTCAGAATATTTGGATGAGTATAAGGAAAATCCAGAAGATTTTGAACAATTTAAAAAAATAATGGGTACTGTGGATCAATACTATGGTCTTCAAAGTTTTAAGTATTTAAGATCCTTAATTAGGGAAGTTAGTGAAATAATTGAAATATCAGGTTTGTACCAAGATAAAGGCAAATTGCTTGATTTAAAAAATATAGATTTAATGTCATTGGAACCATTGTACATAGAATTGGAAAAAATAAGAAATGATTTTAGGGATAAGGTTTACCAAAAGTTGCAGGAGTTGGTCATAAACATTTCAAATATTTCTATAAGTGAATTAAAAAATCAAATTGATAATGCGATTAATGAGTTTTTAAATTATAATTATTTAGAAGCCTGGAAAAAATCGAATGAATTAGAAAATGAACTAAAAGCTATAAATAAAAAATACCAGGAAGTAACATCACAATTAAAATCTTTAGAAGAGAGGGTAAGATTCTTCACAAATATTGGTTTTGAATTAGAAGAAACGAAGGAAATTTTTGAAAAATTGAATTCATTAATTCTGAAAGGTAATTTAGAAGAGTTTATGAATATTTACAAAGAAAGCTATATCACCATAAAAGATGAAATTTATTTAAAAGTGGATGAATTTTTAAGCAATGCTGAGAAACTAATAATCCAGAAAAAAAATAAAATTAATACATTAATTGCTGAAAGCAACATCACGAACGCTAGAAGGTCATTAAAATTAGATAATGCCATAGAAGCTATAAGATTAGGCATGCTTGCGTTGGAAGGCATACAGGAATATGATATCCTTAAGGGCATAACTGAAAAACTCATAAGAAGAATGAAACTGTCACAAGAAAAATTTGGTACAAATGCACCAAAGGAGTTTACAACAGGTTTTGAAAAAGTGCAAATATTGATACACCAGGGGAATTATACAAACGCAATATTCGAAATGCACAACCTTCTTTCAAAATTTGAGGAACTTTCTGAAAGCATTTCCATAATAAAAAAGAAGATAGAAGAAATTAAAGAAAAAATTTCTGTGGGTGTTGTATTTGGTGTAAAAACACAAAATGTTTTAGATCTTTATCAAAAGGCAAGATTATCTTTTCAATCTCTTGATGTAGACAAATCAATAAATTTATTGAATGAAGCTCTTAAAGTAATCAATATTGAAATAGAAAAAATATTAAGTTATTATATGAATACAATAAATTATTTATTCACAATCTCACAAGAACTTAAATTAGAATTAAAAACTGAAATGAAAAATATAAATGATCTAATTCTAGAAATAATTAAATATAGTTTCAATAAAAATAGTAATAAGAATACAATAACAAATGTTGCAAATGAATTAAAGAAAAGATTGGATGAATTTGAAAATTTGGTAGTTCCAAAAATAAATGAGACTTTCCAGGCAAAATTAATTAATTTAGAATTAGCAATAAAAAATACAGGTATGGAAAATACAAGCGATCTAAAGCTTTTAAATGAGAATTGGTCCAAAAAGCTTTATTCAATGATTATAGACATGTTACCAATGGTTGATTATAAAATTACAAAATATTATATAATCCACATGATGGATTATTCAAAAAATACATTTTTAGAAATTACAGATATGGTTGTTTTTACAGGAAAGATAGAAAATTCAGTGAATGAATCTTTTAAACTAACTGAAAATGCTGGAAATATTGAATTTGAAAATTATATTCAAATAAATGATAAATTTATTAATGATCTTAGAAATTCTATAAACAGAAATTTTGATGAAAAAATAACACTTTTAAAAAATTTTTTAAAAGAAAATGAAATAGCCATGTTGAAGGATTTGTTATTCAAAAAGGATTATAGAACTTTAGAAGTTTCTTTAATAAATATTAACATAATGAATTACTGGTCAAAAAATGTGGAGAAATTTATTAAAGAAAAAATTAATTATATAGAAGAAAAAATTGAAAAACTTCAGAATCTTGGCATAAATTTAAGTGATGAAAAATCAAGGTTGGAAGGAATAAAAGGTAAAAGCTATGCCGAATCAATAATGATATTAGATCAAGTTAACCAGATGATTTCTGCAAAGGAATCCTCAATACCTATTTCATTTAAAATAAAATTAAATGCAAAAATAGGAAAAGATGAAATTCCAGCGAAAGTTACCATAAACTATGATGGAAAAATTGCATTAAAGAATGTAAAACTAAAAATATTAGGATCATTAAATGAAACCACATTTAATTTTGATTTAATTAATCCAATGCAATCTCTTGAAAGGGATTTTATTTCTAAAATTGGTAAAGGAAATACTCTAGACTTTGAAATTTCCTATATCCTGGATAATGAGAATAGGGTCTCCAAAAAATCTGTATTATTTTTGCCAGTAATAGAAAGGGGATTCATCAAGAAAAAAGCTACGGGTGATGAAAAGTGCATGCTATGCAAGGGAAAAATATTCAAAGATCTTGACATGGTAATATGCAATAAATGCGGATCTACTTACCATTACCAGTGTGCCCAGAGAGTTAAAAAATGCATAAATTGCGGAAATGCATTCGATTTTTCTGAATACAAAGATGTGGAGGTTTCATTAACACTATGATAGACTTTAAAAAAAGGTCCGGTCTATCTAGACTGGCCAAGTATGAAAATTTTACTTTACCTAGCATAATTTTCCATAATAAAATAAATAATGAAAATATTATTGAAAAAAATTGGAATAAAGTTAAAATTCTAAATAAGGAAATAGAATTGCCTTCATTAAAAGAATTGCAGGAAATAGAAATTGAAGATAAAATTTTGTTAAGGGATGATATTGTAATTATTCCTGGTCTCATAACCCTTGAAAAAAGACCTAAAGAATTAATAAGAAAAATATTCAAAGCTAGGAAAGATTTTGGTTACAGGAGAATTTTTTATGCTCCTTTTATTGCTAAATATTTAAATCTTCCAATCTTACATTATTTGGGGATAGATCTTCTTGATGATCTGAGATGTAGTTCAAATGAATGCTCCATAGAATTATTTAACATGGAAAAAATGGTTTTAAAAGCCATAGAAAAGAATTATTTTAGAGTGTTTGTTGAATCTATACCTGATCCATTATCTAAAACATTGCTGAGGATCTCAGACATGGATTATTTTTCAACAATGGAAATTTTTTATCCTGTTACAGGATCATTTTTAAATGCATCACATTTTGAAAGCCTTTTCAGGCCTGATATACAGAGATGGATAAAGAGAATTACGGAAAATTATGAAAAACCTTATCACGAAATATACGCATTTTTGATTCCTTGTTCAGCTACTAAACCATATTCTAAATCAAGGTCTCATAGATTTTTTAAATCAATTATAGAGCAATCAGGTAAACATGTGCATGAAATAATAGTAACATCACCCCTAGGAATCGTTCCTAGAGAATTGGAATTCACATATCCTGCAAAGAATTATGACATACCTGTAACAGGATATTGGTACGAGGATGAGAAAAAAATGCTTATAGAAACGATGGAAAAATTTTTCTCAAAAAATAAATACAGAAAAATTTTAGCATATCTACCAGATGATTTAGCATTTCTTGAGCCTTACCTTAAAAAATTGAATGCAGATTATGTAATAGGTAACCTTAGGGATGAAATTAATGTTAAAAGAATACTTGATTTATTAGGATCATTAGAAAATATCTCAATAAACAAAAATATTTTTTTGGCCGATGCCTTAAATAGCATAGCCTCTTTCCAATTCAATGAAAAATTTCCTTTAGAGAATAAAAAGATAAGAAGGAAATTTGATGAAATTTTTGTTTATGATGATAAGGAAACATATCTCTATTTTTCACCTCTAAATGGTAATTTATTACTTTATAAAAAGTCCGCAGAGTATTTAATGCAAAAAAATAAAAAAATAATAGAGATTGATAATTTCATACCTAAGGGTAGTATATTCGCTGCTGGAATAATAAACGCTTCGGATGATATTAGAGAGGGTGATGAAGTAATTGTCCATAACAATGGAAGATTAATAGCCACAGGAACAGCACTAATGTCATATAAGGATATGCTTGAACAGGGAAGGGGTGAGGCAGTAAAAGTAAGGCATACGTTCACCTCTTCATGAATATTTGCACATCCATCACATTTGTACCAGTAGGTCCTGTAAAAATTAAAGTTCCTTTTTTCTTGAAAAAATTGTATGAATCATTGTTTTCTAAATAATTCTTTATTTCATCCATTGTAGATTTTGTAGAAAAATCTGCAGCTGCTCCTGCTGCATCTGTTGGTCCATCTATTCCATCCGTACCAAATGATGCTATTACCTCATTTTCTTTAATTTCACCCAATAATGAGAGAACAAATTCCTGGTTCCTTCCTCCCTTTCCTTTACCTTTTACAGTTACAACAGTTTCTCCACCAGAAACAAGGACTGAATTATTTTCCAGGTCCTCAAATTTCCTGTAAATTTCTTTTGATACTATTTTTGCTTCACCTGACACTGTAGTGCCTATATTCAGGACGTTGAAACCCAATTCATTTCCCTTTTTTTCCACGGCCTTTAGAGATTTTTCATTGTTGCAAATAATTTTATTCCAAACCCTCCAGCTTGGAAACTCATTTTTCTTTATTGTTTCTAATAAAGAATATTTAGCAGGATTATTCAAAATTTCTATTATCTTTTCATATTTTTTATCAAGTTTAAATTTTTTAATAACTTCAATTGCATCTATAAAGCTACTATTATCATAGTATGTTGGTCCCGAACCTATTATGGATAGATCATCGCGCATTACATCAGATATTATTAGTGAAAGTATTTTTGATTTTGTTATTTTTGCCATTCTCCCACCCTTTAAAAATGATAGATGTTTTCTTACAGTGTTAAGGTCAAAAATATCTGCACCATTTTTCATTAAATCAGAAAAGAGCGAATTTAAAATATCTATGGGAATAACATAATCAGCGAGGAGGGATGACGCTCCACCCGAAAGAAGGAATAAAATAAGATCATTTTCTTTTGTATTTTTCAATAAATTCTCTATTTCTTTTGCTCCAAAATAACCATTTTCATTGGAAAATGGATGTGATGAAATAATTACATCATTCAGGCCATAGCTTTCATTGGAAATTATAATTCTCTTTTTAAACTTGTAATTTAAAAATGGTTTAGACATTGATGGAGCGGCCTTGCCAACAGCTATTAAATATATGTTTTCAAAATCAATTAAAAGATCCTTGTAATTTAAATATTTATTACTTAAACGGACTTCATTGAGATATTGCTCAGGTAATGCTGCTTGAATAGCGCTTTCTATTAAAGGTATTATGCTTTTATTCTCTTGCAATATGTTTATATTCATTAATAATGTAATCCATTTTAAAATGAAAAAGTTTATGATCAGTTTTTCAATTACATATTGATGATTTCTAACCTCTTGCTTACTACCATAGAAAGACCAAATTTGTTTGAAATTCCAAGGTGGGAATTAGATATCCATTATACAATTACAATTATTGTTGTAGCGCTTTACATTTACTGGGCTTACAGAACTTATAAAAAGCTTGGCCTTACTTGGCCCAAATTAAGGGATTTAGTTAAAAATAACTGGAGCTGGAAGAATCTATTTCTATACGGTATATTTCAAAGAAAGCACGTAAGGGATAAATATGCTGGCCTAATGCACATTTTAATATCATGGGGCATTATTTTTCTTACAATATCCACGGCTCTTGTAGCACTGGACAACGATATTTTATCACCCCATGGAATTAGAATCCTTGTAGGACCATTCTACCTTGCATTTGAAGTATGGTCAGATACGGGCGGAATAATGCTTTTATCAGGCTTGACCATGGCACTGTGGAGAAGGTTGAGGAAAAAGGTTTTACTTGAAACTGTCTGGGATGATTATATTGTTATAGGATCATTATATTTAATAGCCTTTGAAGGCTTCTTCCTTGAAGGTTTGAATATTTTTCTTGAAAATTATTATCTTAATTATCAGTTTGTAAATCAATACAGGTATTTGGGTTCAATATTTTCATTGTTCTGGAAATTTTTGTTCAATGGGAATCCTGCAGCTGGAATAACTGTATATCAAGTTTTATGGGCAATTCATTTTTCAACAGTCTTTATAGTTCTAGGTTATGCGTTAATTTCTAAACTATCGCATGTTATTTTATCTCCTATATACATTACATTAAAACCTAAAAAAGTAAGGGGTGAAATGTCCACTCCTTTTAAACTTGAAGATCTTCTTCAGAGCGGAACATTTGATATAAAATTAGGTATGAAAACACCAAAGGATTTGGTACCCATACAGAGATTGGAAAATTTGGCTTGCACTAACTGCGGAAGATGTGAAAGAGCATGTCCAGCTGTGGCAGCTGGAAGAGATCTAAGCCCAAGAGTATTGATGCAAACATTGAAGAAAAATGTAGATCAGGATGTTGAGCTAGTGCCAATGAAATTCAGCGAAGATTTTATTTGGTCTTGTACAACTTGCCAGGCCTGCGTGGAAGAATGCCCAGTTTTGATCGATCCTCAAAGTTATGTTCTTGAAATGAGAAGAAACCTAGTTTTTGAGAGTAAATTGGACAAGCAAAAAGTTCAATTTTTGAACAATTTAACTTATACAAGAAATCCCTTGGGTAATTCTCCAAGTGAAAGAAATGTTTGGGTCGAAAAATCTAAAAAGTATGAAAATGAAGAATATCTTCTCTGGATAGGATGCATGGCAAGCTTTGATCCTAGAACAAAAAATGTAGCTGAAAGTGTTATCAAAATTTTAAAGGAGGCTAATGTAAGTTTTGGCGTCTTGGGAGAAGAGGAAGCTTGTTGCGGTGAATCTGCGAGAAGGCTTGGAGAAGAGAGCAGATTCCAGGAACTTGTAATGCAAAACGTACAAACATTTAAAAATTACAATGTTAAGAAAATTATCACATTCTGCCCCCATGGATACAATACATTCAAGAATGAATATTCAAAATTCATTCAGGGTCTTGAAGTTTACCACCATTCAGAATTCATTGAAAAATTATTAAAAGAAAATAAAATAAAAATAGAAAAGGGAAATGAAACTTATACATTCCATGATCCCTGTTACCTCGGAAGGATAAATGGTAAGTATGACCCTCCAAGATTCGTTCTTACAAAAGCTGCTAACTTAAATGAAATGGAAAGAAGCAAGGATAAAAGCTTTTGTTGTGGAGGTGGTGGAGCAAATTATTGGTACAAAGTGAATGAAAAGGAACCGATATCTCAGATAAGAATAAAGGAAGCGTCTGGAAAGAGTAAGAATGTGGCAGTGGCCTGTCCATTTTGTCTTGGTATGCTTGAAGATGCAGCAAGAACGTTAAACATGGAAGACGTTAAGGTCAAGGATATTTCAGAAATTATAGCAGAGAAAATTCAAGGTCGGTCTGGTAAAGAATCTGAATCTATGAGCTCCAAACCTGCTTGATCCAGCAGATCCTCAATTCTCTTTCTTTCTTTTCCAGAAAGATCCTTTTTTTCCATAATTAGATATTTGGCGTTGCATTTTTCCTTCATCTGTAAAAGCATTTCCAAATCGATTTTTTCTGCTGCATATTTAGGTGCCATGTGACCAAAAGAAATCTTTTTTGTTAGAGCTAATTTTGTGAATCTAGGAGTATAGTGGCCCCCACCAATTCCTATGGCAATTTCATCATTAGTTTTTTCTGTTTTAATTATCGTCTCTGCAATAATTTTTCCTGAATTTTGATCATTCCATTCTTCATAATTGCTTCCAATTTCTATAAAAAAAGTAGGTGTTGATAAATATGGTCCATGGTGCGTGGCTTCGTAGGAAATATTGTAATTTATATCCTTTCCAATCTCATTTAATTTTAACAAAGCTCCGGTCATGTAATTGGCATTCACACTTACTAAAGTTTTGTCTTTACCTCCTAAATCCGCTCGGCCAAAATTTCCAATTGGATGAACAGTAAGGCTTCTCATCCCAGATTCACTTCTGTGCTTTGAAGCTACTATTATATTTTCAAAATTAATGCTTAAGCTATTTTTTATTTTGATATCTATATTCTCTGCCCTTACCTTTTCCTGATCTATTATGATTACATAGAATTTATTGAATTTATAGTATTCATTATTCTCGAATTTACCCAAATATTCGAAATTTACTAAATTTTTTAGATTATTTAATATGTTCAATGATGCATCGTCATCATTTGAAAATAAAATTAGATCCATAATCAGGCATGATTTTTTTCTTATTTAAATTATGGTATTTTAAAGATTAATTTTAAATATTTGTATGATATTTGTCATACAAAGAGGTGACTTTTAATGAAAGAATCACAGTTCGCTTTAAACATTTTATTGGGATTTCTTCTATTAGGCCTATTATGGTGGCTACCTATTTTCGGACCAATGATATCAGGTTATGTGGTTGGAAAAAGAAGTGAAAGTGCGAAAATGGGTGCATTAATTTCAGCAATTCCTGCAATTACAATTTTTCTAATCGTATTTTCAGTAAAACAGGGTTATTTGTATATTCCACACCTTTATTTGAAGGCTCCCTGGGACTTTTCAGGCCTTGTTGTTTTTATTTTTAATTCAGTAAATACATTCACTTTAATACTTAATAATTATATTTATTTTATACATTACGCTCCCCCTTACTTTGTTATTATGATAATCTTCGGAATCATTGGAGGATCTTTAGCTAAAAAAGAGCCAGAACAGAAAAAATTTAGGAAGAATGTTGAAAATAAACTAAAGCATGAATATGTCCAGGTACCAAAGCAAAGCCCATTGATTAAAAGAGCTATTAAGGAAAAGAAACATAGTTCTAAAGAGATAGATGATGAAATTCCAGAATACATGTGAAAAATCTTTAAATAATTTTTTTATTTTTAATTTATGAAAAATCAAATCAGGGCAATAGGTATTGATGATTCACCCTTTAAAAGGTATAACAAGAGAACACATATAATTGGAACAATCATGAGATATGCAAATTATATTGAAGGTATTTCAATAGAAAACATTAAAGTTGATGGGAATGATTCAACTGAAAAAATTTTAAAAATTTTAAAAGGTAAATTTAATAAACAAATAAAAATTATATTTTTGAGCGGAATAACATTTGCAGGATTTAATATTGTCGATATTGAATCAATTTATGATGAAATGAAAATTCCTGTAATTACTGTAACTAGAAAAAATCCGAACTTTGAAAAAATATATTCTGCGCTAAAAAAATATTTTGATGATTATGAAAAAAGATATGAATTAATGACAAAGTATAAAATTTATAGAATGGATTTTGAAAATTATAAAATATATTCACAGTTCGTAGGTATCGATTTAAAGGATGCTAAAAATATTATCAAAAAATTTACAATAAGGGGCAATATACCTGAACCTATAAGAATTTCACACATGGTTGGAAGCGCAATTAAATTCGGTTGTTCAAAGGGGAAAGCTTAATATGAATCCAATGAACTGAATCTTGATTCTCTCCTTTTTTCTGCAAGGAATTTATATATTGTTGAATGCTTACTTCCCTGCAAAAGCATTTCTATGGATTTTCTTGCTATTTCCATTTCTTCGTAATTACCTATTATTGAAACAGTGTTTCCATATACAGATATATATGTTCCTGTAAAATCTTCAATAGTTTTTCTAGCTTTACCCTCAGTCCCTATAATTCTACCCCTGGCTATTCTTATTCTGTTCTCCTTCTTGCCATAGTAATCCTTCAGGTCTATTATTTCAAATATTACATCATCTTCCCAGAGCCTAAAGGCCCTTTTAGGTGAAAAGCCCCTACCAATTGCCTTTACAACCTGCTCTGCTTTTAAGGAGCTTACAGCATCCGTCTTCGTATCATCAATAATTACCTCCCCCGATTCAGAATCTATTGTTAGTTTCACATTTGCAGTCCTTTCAATAGATTCTTTCGTCTCCCCATCTTTTCCTATTAATGCACCTATTCTTGCCTTTGGAATTGTTTGGTATTTCATCCAAACAACCTCCATTCTATACCATCTAGCATGTCTTTTTCATTTATCTTCAAACCGTGCTTATTAAAAAACCTTACTATATTCTTAACATCTCTTAATAAAAGTTCTCTTGAATTTGGATGCTTTACTGGAAGTGCTTGTGAAACATCTATAATGTATGGCTTTTCTTTGAAAAAGACTATGTTGTATTCACTTAAATCACCATGAACTAAATTTGCAATGTTCACCATTCTTATTAGATTGTCCCTAATTTCATAAAAGGTTTTTTCTAAATTTTCTATGGAAGCATCCTTAAGAATAGGAGCAATGTTCGTCTTTGTTCCTAGATATTGCATTAAAATTACATTTTGTTTAAATGTAATGGGTTTTGGAACATTGACTCCAGCCTCAAAACAATCTGTTAAATTTCTAAACTCCTTTTGTGCCCATATTGAAATTAATCCTGATTTAGTTCTCTTTATGTGCTCAAATCTGTAATCTCCTTCTATGTATTTTATAATAGAGTTAAAATTCAATGTTGATGTTCTGTATATTTTCAATGCATAATATCTTCTTCCTTTTTTAACTCTGAAAATATTCGCTTCCTTCCCTATTTTTATAGGAAAATCAATAATGTCCATGTAACCGTGGGAAAATAACTCGTATATGATCATCACAGTTTTTCTGTCAAATACATCTTCTTCTGCTTTTCTCTTCTCATAATCATTTTCAATCCTTTCATATTTAATCCTTTCATTTAAGAATTCATAAATATTTTCTAAATTATCATTCATGCTTTTCCAAACACATCAAGAATTTCAGGAAGAATTTTATTTCTGCTCAAATATGATGTTTGGGTTGGTGTATACCTATAAACAATATCTGCCTTTTCATCCTGAAAATCCCAGGGTTTAATAATTACTAAATCACCCTCTTTAACCCAAATCCTTTTCTTTATTTTGCCGGGTACCCTGCATTGCCTAGATTTTCCATCTTCACACATTACTACCATTCTTGCAGCTCCCAACATTTTATCAACTATTCCAAACATTTCTCCATTATTCCGATTAGGTAAAGGTACCCTGCCTACTTTTTCTTCTTCATTATTATCCATACAAATTCAAGACAATAATATTAATTTCATATATAAATCCTTTTGAAACTGCTTTCAATAATGAGGTTTCGTCTTTTCATAAACTTCCTTAAGAGCATCTTCATCTACATGGGTATATATTTGAGTTGTAGCTATGGTTGAATGGCCTAGAATTTGTTGAATAAATCTTATGTCTGCTCCGTTTTTAAGGAGAATTGTGGCAAATGTATGCCTTATTGTGTGCGGTGTTACTTTTTTCTTTATTCCAGCTTTTTGGGCATAATATTTTACTATCCTTTCAATATGTGTTGACGTTATTTTTGTACCTTTTTGGCTTATAAATAAGTAGCCTTCACTTCTTTTTTCTTTATTTAAATAATTTTTTATTATTTTTAAAACATTTTCGTCTATTGCAACTAGCCTATCCTTATCCCCTTTACCTGATCTGACGTGAATGAAATTATCATAAAAATCTATATCCTCTATTTTTAATGAACTGAGTTCGCTTACCCTTAAACCTGAGTAAGCAAGTGTAAGCAATATTATATAATTTCTTTCATTTTCTTTTGCTGCGTTTAAAATATTCGCCATCTCCTTTTCATTTAAATAGGATGGTAATTTTCTTGATCTTTTTGGGGCCTGCAATTTATACAGATCTTTAATTTTTAAATATTTAAAAAAAGATTGAAGTGCCTTCATAGTAATATAAATGGTTTGTTTACTGTAATTTTTTTCAATTGCCAAATATTCCTTATATTTATCTATATCCTCCATTGTCACTTCTCTAGGATCCTTTTTTAAAAATTCTAAAAATTGTTTAATTAAATTTGTGTATTCTTTGACTGTGTTAATACTTTTCTTCTCACCATTAAGATAATTAGCAAATTTTTCCACATAATTTAGTTCTGTCATCTTTTTGTCATATTATTTAATTCTTATATAAACTTTTTCATTAAAAAATCACCATTTTTTTATATTTAAAATATATATATAATTTTTTTCGTAAAAACTATATATCGATAAATTTTCAATCTTTTGTGAAGAATTTAAAAAATGGATCTATTTTAATTTATTACGAAAAAAGGAATTTTGCTTAAAAATAATATAATAAAATATTTTTTTTATTCTATTATAATTTCTATTTTATTTTCTTTTATTCTCATAGCTAATTCAATTTGGATTTACATAATATCAATTATTACTCTTTTTTTATTGCTTTTATCTTGATTTATCCAGATAAAGAAAAGGATACATTTTCATATTTAATTGTCTCATTGGTGGTAATTTTTTTAATAATAATCAATATTTTAATTACTCTAATTCTGTCCTTTTTATATGTTTTTTTGGTAGTAGAGCTTAATTTATTTTATCCCAATCCAATTACTATTGAGGAAAAAATTTTAGACTTATTAATTATTTTAATATTTTCAGTTCCGTTCATTTCTTTGTTTGTAATTTATTCTAAAGTTAATTTAGAAAAAATAGTAGATTCTTTAGAGAGTAATAGCCTTGAAAGTACGCAGTGCAGGGGGAGGGATTTGAACCCTCGTAGTCCTACGACACGGGATCTTAAGTCCCGCTCCTTTGACCTGACTCGGATACCCCTGCAACATCTATTGAAGTTTCTTTTTTAGTAGAGATGGTATATCCTGTGGATACGCTGCTACTTCAACGCCCGCTTCGTTCAATGCCTTAATCTTGCTCTCTGCTGTTCCTTTTCCACGAGTTATTATTGCTCCTGCATGACCCATTCTTTTTCCTGGTGGAGCGCTTCTTCCAGCTATGTATGCAACAACTGGCTTATGAAATTCAGATTTAATATATTCAGCTGCCTCTTCTTCTGCTGTTCCGCCTATTTCTCCTACTAAAACTGCAGCCTTAGTTCTTCTTTCATTTTTTAATTCCTTGAGTACGTCTGTAAAGCTCAGGCCTACTATTGCATCTCCACCTAAACCTATTACAGTGCTTTCCCCCATGCCACTGTCTGTTATAGCTTTTACTATTTCATATGTCAATGTTCCGCTTCTTGAAATAACAGCAACATTTCCCTTTCTAAATATGTGGTTAGGCATGATTCCTATTTTTGAATCAAATGGTACTGTTATACCAGGCCCATTTGGGCCGATCACTATAACCCCCTTTGTTTTGGCAACACTAATCATTTCCAAGGAGTCATGGACAGGCACATGTTCGGTAAGAACATAAATTAACTTAATTCCTGCGTCTAATGCTTCATAAAAAGCATCCTTAACATAGGGAGCCGGTACACTTATCATGGTTGCATTTGGTTCAAGGTGTAATGTTTCTTCAACAGAATCAAATACTGGTATACCATTAACATTTTGCCCTGCTTTACCTGGAGAAATTCCAGCAACAACATTTGTACCAAATTTCACCATTTCATTTGCATGAAATGCTCCTTGATGGCCTGTTATTCCTTGCACTATTACTTTTGTATTTTTATTTATAAAAACCATTTTAATGCACCCCTTTATAAATTTCTGCTACCTTAGCAACACCTTCAGGCATTGTTGCAAAGGCATCAATTCCATTGTCCTTCAGGATTTGCCTACCCTCTTCTTCATGGACACCATTTAATCTTACTACTATTGGTAAATTAATATTGTATTCTTTTTTTGCGAGTACGATTCCTTGAGCCACAGTATCACATTTTGTGACACCGCCGAAAATATTTACGAATATTATCTTTGGCTGTGCTTTTAAAACTAATGGAAAGGCATTTTTAACAATATCCACGCTGTCCGTACCACCCAAATCTAAGAAATTCCTTGGTTTAAGGCCGTGGAGTAATAATGAATCAAGTGTAGCCATGGTAAGGCCTGCACCATTTGCAATAACACCAATATCTCCATCCAATTCCACAAATGAATAATCCTGCATTTTAGCAATCCTTTCAAGATCCGTAAGATCATCAAGATTTACAGGAACATCCTTGTGCCTGAAAAGTGAATCTGAATCAACAATTACTTTTGAATCTGCAGCAATTATATTTCCCTCTTTTGTTATTACCAATGGATTAATTTCCACCAATTCACAATCGTATGTTTGGAATAAAGTGTACATATTTTTCAATAAATTAGATAATTGTTTTGATTGTTCGGAATTTAGATTTAATTTCTTTGAAACCATCTTTGAAAGATAAGGTGAATATCCAATGAGTGGATCTATCCAATGCATATATATTTTAGATTCCTCAACAGTTTCAATTTCAACGCCACCCTCTGCGCTAGCCATTACAAGTGGCCTCTTTTTACCTCTATCTATTGTAATTGAAATATAAAGCTCCTTATCAATATTCAACTTCCTCTCAACAAGGATATATTTTACCTTTGATCCTTTAATTGTTTGGGAAAATAATTCTGTTGCTTTAGCTATTGCATCATTTTTGTTATCTGCAAATTTAATTCCACCTGCTTTTCCTCTTCCGCCTACAAGTACCTGCGATTTCAATGCTACTGGAAAAATGTCATCTCTTATTTCCTTCGGATCCTGTATTACATATCCATCTGGTACTGGTATACCAAATTTTTTAAACAACTCTTTGCCTTGGAATTCATACAAATTCATGCACATTCACCTTTTCATGGTAAAGGAAGATTTATTAAATAAATTTTTCATCATCCCTTAGATGGTTGTAAAGGATAAAATTGGAAGAAAAAGATACGTAATTGTATATAATACAGATAATCTAAGCGATATTCTAAAGCACATACATTTGAAATTCCATATGAATCTTAGGTTTATTTTAAAGCTTGGTCATTACTCCATAATAAAAATTCCACATTATGAAAAGAATAAATTCTTGGAATTATTAATGGAATTTAATGTTCCAACTATGAAAACAACAGGAACTTTAAAAAAGGCAAAGGAAATAATAAAAAATAAGGAGCTAGGGCACTAAATTTTTCAATTTTTCAAGGGCAATTTTCCTATCTGAATAGTCAAGGCCTTCAAGCATTTTTTCTAAAAAAGATATGGATTCATCATATGCTTTTCTATCTACAGGTTTAGGCACTCCATCTTTACCACCTAGAGCAAATGAATATTTTACAGGATCTTTCCAAGATGGCTCTTTACCAAAAATTATGTTACCAATATAGGCCAATGCCCTTACAGTGGAAGGACCAACATTTTTTAATGAAATTAATTCTTCATAATTTTTGGGTTGAAATTCATAAATGGATCTTAAATTTTCCCAATTTATTTTCCAGGGCATTGTAAAATATTTCATATTATTAAAATAGTCAAGTGTCCTGATACTTTTATTTTCTTGAATAAATAAATTTATATATTTTTCTGGATTTTCTTTTGCTATTTCCAAGGAAATTTTTCTTGTATCTTCACTTTCCTTTGCTGTGAGGTCTAATACTTTATCTAAAATTAGATCTGATGCAATTCCGGAATGTGGTTCTTCAACAAAAGATTTGATGTCGCCAAGCCAATGGTATCGTCTTGCATACCTTGTATCTGAATTCATTCCCTGTTGAATTACAGCCCAATCACCTTTTTCCGTAATAATCATGGTATGGAAATAAAGGTTAAAACCATCCTGAATTAATGTATTATCTACCTTAGCACTAATTCTTGAAGCATATATTAGGTTATCAACATATTTATCATTAATAAAAGAAATTTCACCTAACCTTCTAATTTCATTGGGTGTATTTAATGATATCTTTCCCTTGCCACCAACTACCTTTATGCCAATATCACTTTTACTGAGCGCTTCCTTTATTGCTCCCATTAATACTGTTGTTGTTCCTGATGAATGCCAGTCAAAGCCTACTACCATGGAAAATGCTTGGAAAAAATATGGATTGGAGAGTCTCCTTAAAACTTCAGTTTTACCATACTCATCATTGATAATTGTTATAATGGAGCCAGATAACTTTACCATTCTAGGAAAAAGCCATTTGGGAGCATGACCGTAATGCAAAGGTAAATTCGCATAACCAGTTTTTTGCACAAAAAAATAAGTTATTTTTAAAAGATAAATTTTTTCATTCATTAAATTTGTATTTGAAAATGCTAAATATAATTATCCATATGGATAGAACAATCGCCTCCCCCATTTCAGGAATAGCTTTTCCATTTCCTAATGGAAGATCAAGTATTATGCCAAGGGCTAATATTCCCATTAATAACGTTGTCAATCCGAAGTATAATTTTGCCTTGAAATAATGAATGCTCATTATAACCATTGCTAAAGGGAATAAAAGAAAGAAACCGTATGAAAAAATTAAATGCAGATTATAAGGTGAATGTTCTGTAAAAACACCTATTAATGAAAAAGATATTGACCCGATTATCATGATTATTAAAGAAATTTTAGAAATAATATCTTTTGTTTCTATTTCCTTCAAAATGAAGAATATTGCCAATATAATGCCTCCTATTATTAAAGTAGAGTTGAACAAAAATTGTGGAAAAGTACCGAACAATCCAGCACCTATATCACTTAAATAATTATTTACCCATGAAAAATTATGTGAAAAGAGGGTAGATAAAGATACAAAGATAAGGGCATATAAAGATCCTACCAAACCTAGAACATTGAAAATCTTTTTCATATATATTTTGCAATTAAATCAATATATATAAAATTTATTTTTAAAAAAACCTAAATTTTTTAAAAAATTTTAAAATGATTTCAAATTTATATGCTCTATATATTTTTTTAGAGAAAATTTTTTAAAATAGTTATTTTTACCATGTTAAGGTGGCAGATAATTTAGAAATTATAACTCGAGAGACTCTTTTCAAAGTGTTATTTAAGGTACTTTCAAAAAAAGGAATGGATAAAAATGAAATTTATGAATTGACAGAATATGTTCTAAGTTTTTTTGGATTTGATGATTATCTTGTGGATAATATTCTTACTCCTTTAGATAGGGATATTTTTTATTATCTTGAAGAATGTGGCATTTTTAAGGCAGAATCTATGGAAGTAAATTTGCTCAAGGGAAGGCAATGGAGAATACATTTTTGGACATACAGGAAAGATAACATACAAAAAATAATTGAAACTGAGGACAACATTGAAATAGAAAATCCAGAAAAACTATATGAAAAAATATTTAATGAGCATGATGAAGTAAAATGAGAGCAGTATGTGTAGTTGGATTGGGTAAAAATAGCATAAATTTAGCTAGGAACATCTCTTTAAATTTAAAATTAAATAAATTGTTAATTAGCAATGAGCCGGGTAATGAAAACATATTCATAGAGAAAGAAAAAATATCATTTTTAGAATCTGAAAAGGTAAGTACAGAATACGATGAAATATTTGTAAATATTTTAAATAATTATAAAAATACTGAATTATTCATTGTAATTTCAGATATGTATGATATTTATTCAATTTCGCTAACAAAGATATTTGGAAGATTTGCCAAAAAATTTCATTTGAACAGTTTGGCTATTCTTTTATTACCATCGGCATCTGAAATAAATAAGTATGAGAATGCGGAAAAGCAGATTGAAAACTTTAAAGAAAATTATAATTTAATAATAAGGATAGGTAAAGATGGAATATTCAAGGAATTCAAAGATTTACCAATTAAATTTATTGATAAGGTAGAATATGAAATTACATTATTGCTAATTAAAAACTTAGCAGAAGTATTTTCAATTCAGGAAATAATAAATATTTCAAGTGTATCAAAAGAGTTGGGTTTTGGTTTAAGCATCACTGAAAGAATGGATAAACTTGTCGAGGCATTTCAGGAAGCAGAATCATCACCCTGGCTAAATAATGGTAAAAATAATTATATAATAAGTTTTAATGGTATTGTTGAATATGGTGATATAACTCAAATAGAGAAAATTATCAAATTCAAAAATTTTAATATAAAAATAAATAAGAACTTAAATCAAGGTAGGAAAATAGAAATTTTAATTTTAAATTACTAAAAAATTTTTATTTAAAGGAATCCATACTGTTTTTAAAAAAATACATTATTAAAATATTTCATAGAAAAAATTATTACCTAGTATTTGATATTTAATATTAATGGAGGACATTTTAGATTTAGGGAAAATAAATAGAATTTTGATACCGACTAACAAAAATCCGCTTATGGAAAAGTCTATTGATTATATAACAAATATTTTCCCAGATGCGACCTATTATACAATAGGTGTTGTAGATATAAGCGGTGAAGCTATTATGCTTTATACGAGCTATTCTTCAGACTATCTTGATATAATGGAATCTCTTGAAAAGGATGCAATAAACGAGGCAGTCGAATTATTAAAGAAAAAAAATGTTAAAATGGGTGATTCTTGCATTGCTAAGGGATTCCCAGCAAAAACAATTCTAGACTATTCAAAAAAAAATAATATTAATTTGATAGTTCTAACAACAAGTTCAAAGCTGGGAACGGAAGGTTTTAAACTTGGATCAACTGTTAAAAGGATAATAGAAAAAAGTAAGATACCTACATTATTGATTACACCGGTTTCAAAATGTGGTAAAATTGAAAAAGTATTTAATCCATCAAGTGGGAGTAAATATTCATTTAGGGCAAGCATGCTTTCTATTAGTTTTGCTAAGCATTTTAATGCTTCAGTAAAAATGTTGCATTTCGGAAAAATAAAAAACCAGAATTTAATAAATACACTGGAAAATTATGCTCAATCTTTGGGAGTTAAATTCGAAATAGAAGAATATGAGGGAAATTATCTTCTCAAAAAAATTGTTGATGAAACTGAAAAATATGACATAATGATCGCATCGAGAGGAAGAAAGGGCTTTTCATATAAGTTTAGATATTTTTCACCAGAATTGGCTTTGGGTAAATTGGAAAAAGAAGTGATCGAACTCTCCAAGATTCCAATAATGCTAATAAATGAATAATAAAATATTTTAAAAATGTTTTTATAAGTTTTTTATTTTAACATAACAAATGAAAGTTGCCTTTGCCGTCTGTTCACTTGGTCTTGGTCATGCGTCTCGTTCATTGCCGTTAATAAATGCACTAATTAAAGAAGGCAACGAAGTGACCGTTATTGCACATGGAAGATCAAAAAACTATATTGAAAAATCTTTGGAAAATATAAATATAATAGATCTGCCTGATTATCCCTTAGAGTATACTAAAACAAGGGCATCATTTTTTCCAAATATAATATTGAAATCACCTGCCATTGTTAGCTCTTTCATAGAAGAGCATAAGGAATTTTTAAATCTGCAAAAAAAACATAACTTTGATTTAATAATTTCCGATAACAGGTACGGTATTTTCGATCCCAATGTCCCTTCTTATATTATTACTCATCAATTGAGAATCATGAATCCGTTCAGGATTAGAACGCTTGAAACATTGAGTATGGTTTATAACAATTATGTAAGCAAATTTTTCAGGAAAATTTTTGTACCAGATTTTGAAGATAATTCATTATCTGGAAATTTATCTCATGAGATAAAATTCATAGAGAAGAATAAAATAAAATACATAGGCCCTTTGTCAAATTTTAGGAAATTGGATATGCCTAAGGATATAGACATACTTTTTACAATATCAGGGCCGGAGCCCCAGAGAACAATATTTGAAGAAATTATTTTAAGGGAAATAAAAAAATTTGATGGAAAATATTATATTGTTTTAGGAAGGCCTGATAAAAATAAAAATGATGGAAATATCATTAGTTTCGCTTCACATGAAGAAATGGAAAAACTTTACAACAGGGCTAAGATAATAATTTCCAGGTCAGGATATTCAACTATTATGGACATATTTTACATAGGAGGGAAAGCCTTTTTTATACCAACACCATCTCAGCCTGAGCAGGAATACCTAGCTGAGTATCTTTACAATAAAAATGTAAGCGGATATTCAAAACAGGAAGAGTTTGAATTAAATTTAATAACAACTGAAAATTTCACAGGTTTCGATGGAGGATACAATAAAGAAGATAGTGTAAAAAAATTCATGGATGAAGTGATGTAATAATGAAGGGAGGATGGAGTACCAAGGTTCTGATCATTTCCGTTATAATAAGTGTAGTAGTTATAGCAATAATAATTTCAGGAACTTATTCAAGTGATACAATTAAAGAGATTCTTTCAATTGACCCAACATTAATTTTGGTGGCATTGGGTCTTCATTTAGTATATTGGTTTTCATGGGCAGGAAGGATTAAGGTTCTTGCTAAAAGCTTGAATTATAAAATCACTTATTTTCAATCTTTGAATATAGTAGTTTTGAATGTTTTAGCCGCATCTGTAACGCCATCAAATGCAGGGGGTGAACCTGTAAGGATAAAAATGCTAAATGATCTTGGAGTAAGGGGTGGAGATGCAACTGCAATAGTTATTGGTGAAAGGGTCTCCGATGCAATATTTTTGCTCTCTCTTTTTCCCATATTATTGATATTTTTTAGTTTCATGCTCTCAGGACTACTCGGATATTTGCTTTTCATTGCAGTTATTCTTCTAGGTTCTCTTTTGTTGATAGTCTTTATAATAGTATGGAAACATAAAAATTTTGAAAAGTTAATAGAAAAATTGGAGCCTCTGGTAAAAATTTTTATCAGAAAACCTGAGAAAAGATTCAAAATAATGGAGAAATTAAAACAGGAATTCAAATATTTTTATCAGGGTCTGCATATACTGATCATGAGAAGAAAAATAAATTTTGTAATAGTGATTCTGCTCAGTGCAATATTATGGATTTCAGATTTTATAATTTTCTCAGTTGTTTTACTTGCATTTCATCAAAATCCACTTTGGGCTTATTCAATCCTGGCCCAAATTTTCATAGTTCTATTAACAATAATTCCAATTTCACCAGGCGGAAGTGGTATTGTTGAATTAGCAGCAGCATTTCTATATGGCCCATTTATCCCTAAGGATATAATAGGCGTTGTAATTCTAATTTGGAGATTTATAGTATTCTATTTGAATATTATAATAGGGCTCATTTTCACAATAAGGCATGTGGTAAAAAATTATTAGTAATTTTTTTATAAAAGTAATCTATTCTATAAAATAATGAAAATTCAAATTTGTCCAGTATGCGGAAGCACAGATATTTATTACGAAGCTGGAATGATCACTGGAGAAAAATACAAGTGCAACAATTGCGGTTATGTGGGATCATTCATCCTTGAAATAGAGGAAAAGGATTATGAAGAATTTTTAAAAACTATAAAGAATAACCAGCATAAATAGCCTTGATATCCTCATCCAAAAATCTCTTTGAAACATACATTCTTACGCTTTTTTCAAGAGCCTCAATAGGTATGTGGCCCGTAATTTTTGCATATGCACCTAAAAGTACCATGTTTGATATCCTGGGATTTGATATCTTTTCTGCTATCTCTGAAGCGTTTATTTTATAAATATTCTTCAATTCCTCAGGTATGTTTTTTACCATTGTTGAATCTATGATCACATGATCGCTTTTTTTAATTAAATCTATGTACCTGTCAAATGTTTTTTGGTACATAATGATCATAACATTTGGTTCCGTGATCATTAAATCATAAATGTAATCATCATCAACAATGATATCAGAAGTTGTTACACCTGACCTTACTGCTGCAGTATAAGACCTAGTCATAACAACATTCTTTTTAAGTACGGTAGAAAAGGTTTGTGAGAGAATCGTACCTGCTAAAACAACACCTTGACCGGCCCAGCCACCTATTCTTATCTGAATCATTTTCTCACCTTTTCAATAATTTTCTGAAGCTCATCTGTGAGCTCAGGTTTTTCAATATCCACAAATTCACCTATTCTGAAAACACCCTTTTCATCAGTTTTGAATTTATCCCTGAACCAATGCAACATCTGTATGTGATCCATGTTCAATATTCTACCTTCATATGTAGGGCATTGGGAAATTACCTCTATGAATGAGAAACCCTTTTTCGTTAATCCCTTCTCTATGGATCTTATCAATTGATTCATGTGCCAGGTAGTCCATCTTGCAACATAGGATGCACCTGCTGCTGCAACAACCTCTGAAACATTTAATGCGAATGCTGGATTACCATATGGTGTAGTAACAGTTTTGTATTCATGCTCAGTTGTTGGTGCAACCTGGCCTCCTGTCATGGCATAAACGCCGTTGTTTACCATGATCACAGTAATGCCAACATTGGACCTTGCAGCATGCAATAAATGGTTGCCACCTATGCCCGTGCAATCTCCGTCGCCGCTTACAACAAGAACTTTAAGTTTTGGATTTGCCACCTTTAAACCTGTTGCAAATGCAATAGGCCTTCCATGCGTTGTATGAAGAGAATCCACCCTGAGATATGGTGATGGTATCCAGGCCGAACAGCCAATGCCTGAAACTGCTGCGATCTCATTTCTAGGTAATTTTAAATGATCAATGGCCCTTGCTATCGCATTTAAAATTTGGCCATCGCCACAACCAGGGCAAAAAGCCGAAGGCATTCTCCTTATGTATTCGTTTTTAATATAATTTGCAGTGATCATCTTAATTCCTCCTCTATCTTTTTTAATATTTCAGATACAGTATGAACGTTTCCAGTAACCTTTGGAAAATGAACAAATTTTCCTGGAAACATTTTTTCTATTTCCATTGAATAACCTCTCAAGGACATTTCTGGCAGTATTACCTTTTTAATATTTTTTAACTTGGACATCCTGTTTTCAGGTGCTGGCCACAAAACTTTTGGCCTGAAATACCCAGCCTTTATTCCCTTTTCCCTTGCCTTAATCACCGCGCCTTTAGCAGGCCTTGATGTTGCCCCGTATGAAATTACCAATATTTCTGCATCCTCTGTAAACATCTCCTCCCAGTCCTCAATATCTTTCCTATTTTTGTTAATTTTTTCCACCAACCTTGTAACCAAGCTGGATTGAATTTCAGGAGATCCAGTATCTCTTGTTCCATCTGGTTTATGTGTAGATCCTGTTACCATCAGTTCCAAACCATCTCCGAATCTTCCCATGGGTGGAACTAGATCATCACCATACTTTGTTGCCTCATCAAAAGTTTTTGCATATTTTCTTTCAATTATGTTAATACTTTCAGGAACAACAAGCCTTTCCATCATATGACCTATTTCAGCATCTGATAATAAAATAACTGGGACCCTGTACCTTTCAGCTAGATTAAAAGATTTAACAGTAAACTCAAACATTTCTTGTACTGAATTTGGAGACAAAACAATATTTTCATAATCGCCATGTGAACCAAATCTTGATTGCATAACATCACCCTGTGCTGCCCTTGTTGCCTGGCCTATTGATGGCCCAGCTCTTTGAACATCTATAACAACAATGGGCGTTTCTGTCATAGCAGCATATCCAATATTTTCCTGCATTAAAGAAAATCCTGGGCCTGATGTAGCTGTCATTGATTTAATGCCTGCCCATGATGCTCCAATTATAGCCGAAATGGATGCAAGCTCGTCCTCCATCTGTAAAAATTTACCTCCTACCTGTGGCAATAACTCTGCCATTGCCTGGGTAATTTCACTTGCTGGAGTGATAGGATAACCAGCAAAGAACTTGCAACCTGCTTTTATGGCACCATATGCGGCTGCCAAATCACCTTCAACAAAATATTCACCAGGTTCAATCATTTCTCTTTCACCTCAATTGCAAAATCTGGGCAATAAAGTTCGCATAGTCTGCAAACTATGCATGAATCAAGATCCCTTACCCTTGGATAAAAAAGTGCATATTCATTAACTTCATTTGAACTTTCAAGCGTGTTTTTTGGACAGACATCTACGCATATGCCACATCCTTTACACAAATTCTTATCTATTTTAATCTCTAAGGCCTTCATTGTTTAGGTAAATATTTTCAATTATTTAAGTTTAATAAATAAAAATTTTAATTTTTTTATTAAACTATTAATTTAAAGATAGAAAAATTTATTAACCAATTGTTGTATTTATGGAACTATGGCATCAGTAATAGTAGTACATAGCTGGGATGATTCCCAAAAAGAGCAGGTAATGGATTTTGCAAATAGGGTAATGACAATGGCCAAGGAAAAGAAACTGCCTGCAGGATTAAAACTAATAAGTATTGATCTAGCTGAAAACAAAAATATGGCAGTATGCCACTGGGAAGTGGACAGCCTGGATCATCTTATGCAGGTAGCCGGTTCTCTAAAACCAACCTGGAAGATAGATGCCTTTGTAGCAAAAAATGTTTATAAAAAAGGCCTGCTTTAAACCCCTTTTTCTTTTTTTTTGCGGAGGTTACCGAGCCAGGCCAAAGGTGGTGGATTTAGGGTCCACTTCCGAAGGGATCCGAGGGTTCAAATCCCTCCCTCCGCATTTTTCCTATGTAATTTCTGGCCTATTTTTAACCTGGTT
Organism: Thermoplasmata archaeon; assembly: GCA_023261755.1. Classification (GTDB taxonomy): domain Archaea; phylum Thermoplasmatota; class Thermoplasmata; order Thermoplasmatales; family ARK-15; genus ARK-15. Next base: position 37,473 of record JAGDXS010000005.1, read on the forward strand.
TTTAATGTTCTTTATTTCATAGTAACTTTTTATCAGGCTCCAAGCTCCTATTATACCAACAACAAATATTACCAGTAAAAAACCAATGTCTATGGCATTAAGATTTGGTATTGAAACTCCTGTGGATAATGCAAAATTATCTATTGAAGGTAATAGAATTATCAATAAGCCTATGAATGCAAAAGCCAATCCTCCATAGTATAATGTTCTTCCTGCAGTAGATTTTCCTATATACTTTATGTCTTCATCACTCATTTTCATTTTTCTTAATAAAGATCCAAATACTGCACCAATTATAATCTGCATTACCATCGTACCCAGACCGAACATTAGACCCGGCAACGGTGAATATATAACGCTAGGTACCTGCGGCGCAAGTACAAAGGTAATTATGGTTGCATAAGCACCAAAACCGAATCCTGCTATAAGGCCATGAACGATTGTCATTTTTAATGGTATCTCCTTTGGATGAACTTCCTTTGGTGATAATCTTGTTGCATTTTCTGTATGGTGTGCCTTTCCTCCTAATAATTTATCAAATGGAAGATGGAAATATTTCCCTCTTAAAACATAAGAACCCGCTATTGCCATTACTATACCTACAACCATGTAAACTGGTCCATCCAAATTGTATGTTCTGTATATATATGCAAGGCCAATAAAACCCAAAAATGTTAAAAATGCCCTTTGAAGTGTGAATCCCAAAGAAAATAGAAAGCCTGCCTTCATACCACCTTTTGTACTATAGGACCCTATGGCATAGCTGAATGTAATTGGCCAAGTATGCTCATCCGGTGTAATGCCATGTAAAATTCCCAATATGAACGATATTACAAGTATTTCCCAAAGGAATAGATTATTTGGTGGATTTAAAAGTAATGATAATATATCCATATAAAATCACCTCTTGCTTACAAGCTCCAACTTGCAAAGATCCCTACAATTGTTTTCATGCGGTATTTCTTTACCATGTGGGCAAGTGGATGGATGTCCCATCAATTCACATACTGAATCAATAAAATCTTCTGTAACATGGTATTCCATTATCTTAGCGCTTTTGCATGAATTTTCCAAATCCAAACCAAGTTTATATAGAAATGTTTCAACTATTCTGTGATTTCTTTTGATTGTTCTGACTACTTCCAAACCTTTTTCTGACAACTTTATGTTTCCATTTTTTTTCATGATATATCCCTTTTCCTTTAAATTATTCAAATATTCCTCTGATGTTGAAGGCTTCACACTTAAAGCATTTGAAACCTGAGTAACGTTGGGGAACCATCCTTCCTGGGAAAGATCATAAATAATTTGGAGGAAATCCAATTCTCTTTCGGTAAGACCTAAATTATTTAGATTCATACGAACCTTTTATACCAACTAATATTTAAACCTTGTTGATGAATTAAAAACAAAATTAATATAAAAAAATACATTATTAACAAACATGAAAATAAAAGATATAGCTCTTCAAGAGATTAAAATACCATTAAAAAGGGTATTTACAATTGCATCAGGATCATCAGAATATGCTAACAATTTAATAGTCAAGGTTCTAACGGATGAATATATAGGATACGGTGAATCATCACCATCCCTCCATGTTTTAGGAGAAAATGCTGGAACTGTGAAAGAAATATTTCCTAAGATAAAAGAAAAAATAAATGATCTTGAAGTTGAGGATATTAGAGAGATATCAAAAATATTAAAAAAAATTCCAAATAATCAAAGTGCTAAGGCAGGATTAGATATTGCCCTATACGATCTTCTTGGAAAAAAATATAAGGTACCTTTGAATGAAATTCTTGGCACATCAAAAGTGAGCAAGGATACGGATATAACAATTGGTATTATGGAAAATAATGAGGCTGTAAATCTTGCCTATGAATATGTAAATGATGGATTTAAATCATTAAAAATTAAAGTAGGAAAAAATTTAAAAAATGATATTGAAAGGGTAAGGATGATAAGAGATTCTATTGGAAACAAAATTGAACTTCGTGTTGATGCTAATCAAGGATACAATTTTCATGAGGCAAGAGAATTTATAAATGCAATAAATAAATTTGAAATTGAATTTATTGAACAACCATTACCCTATTACTTATTAGATAAATTATCGGAATTAAGATTACAATCTAGCATTCCAATAATGCTTGATGAAAGTCTTAAAAGTATTAGGGATCTTAATGAAATAATAAGCAAGAAAGCCGCAGATATGATTAACATAAAATTGATGAAAACATCTGGAATAACGGATGCACTAGCAATAGCGGATCTTGCTAGGGCATATGACTTAAAAATAATGGTAGGCTGTATGTCAGAAACTTCATTAGGAATTGCAGCCTCTATGCATTTCGCTCTAGCTATAGATGCAGACTACGTTGATTTAGATTCTCATTTTAATTTAAAAGAGGACATTGCAGAAAATCCAATTAAAAATGTATTCGGAATGAATTATGTTAATAATGATCCAGGTCTTGGCATATACCTAAAGGATGAATATCTATGAAAATTATAATTGGCGTAACTGGTGCTTCGGGAATTTCATATGCATTAAGGTTAATAGATCTACTTAAAGAAGAAAAATACTTGATAATTACAGAGAACGCAAAGAAAATCATGAAATACGAAACTGGCATGGACTATAAAATATTGGAAAAGAAAGTAAAAAAAATATACGATGATAACGATCTTTTTGCACCTGTTGCATCAGGAAGTACCAAATTCGATGCTTTTGTTGTTATTCCAGCTTCAATGAATACAATTGCCAAATTTGCAGGGGGTATTTCAGATACATTAATTACTAGAGTTTTTTCAGTATCATTAAAAGAAAAAAGAAAAATTATAATTGTACCAAGGGAAACACCATTGAATTCAATTAACCTTGAAAATATGAAAAAGTTATCCGACCTTGGTGTAGTTGTAATGCCTGCTTCACCTGGATTCTATCTTAAACCTAAAACCATAGATGATCTTTTAGACTTTATAGTTTTCAGGATTCTTGACCATTTGGGAATTGAAGGTGATTATCCAAGATGGGAAAAAAATACATTCTAGACACATCAGTATTCCTTTCAGGAAAATCATTTCCACTGGACAATGAAATTATAATACCTGAAAGTGTTCTGGAAGAATTAAAAAATATAGAAAAATATTCAATATTAATAGAAAGATCCAAAATTATTCAACCTTCAGAACTGAGTTTAAAGATAGCTATTGAAGCAGCAGAAAAAACTGGAGATATAAATAAGCTTTCAAAAACGGATCTTGATATAATTGCACTATCACAGGAATTCGATGCAGTTGTTATAACAGATGATTATGCAATACAGAATGTTTTAAAATTTTTAAAAAAACCATATTCTGGAATGGCAATAAAAGAAATTAAACAGAATTTTAAATGGGTATACAGGTGCACAGGATGTAAAATATACTTTGAAAAATATTACGAATCCTGTCCTGTATGCGGATCTCCCTTAAAATTAGTAAAGAAGAAGCTTTAAATAATATTTAACAATTTGAGTGTCGGGTAGGTGGCAGAGTGGTGATGCGCGAGACTGCAGATCTCGTTTATTGGGGTTCGATTCCCCACCTACCCTCTGAAATTTTATTAAATTCCCTGTAAATGAAAAGTGATGTTCTTATCTTCCAATAATCCTTTAAAAAGTTTTTATTAACTGGCAATGTTTTGAAATTGAAATCATAAATAACATCCATTAATACGAGATTTTCTGCAGGTACAATATATCTACTTACATTTGAATATGGATCGCCTTCACCGTATGCTAAGAATCCAATAATTCTTCTTACCATGTTCCACAAAAAGCTTTGACCCCTGACATCTATAATAATGAAATCATCATCACTTTTTATTTCTATTTTAAAAATTTTTCTCACTGATTTCCTTTCATCTTTCCTAGAAAAATTTGAAAAATCATGCTCCCCAATAAATTGCGTAGCCTTTTTTTCCATTTCATCAATATTGAAATTTCTATTAAAAAGAAAGTACCTGTACCATCTTTCCTTCGCATACCTTGGCTTAAAATCATTTTCAACGATAGCATATGAATGGAACAACATGTATTTTGTTTTTGAATTTAATATGCCCATTATTTTATTTATATTGTCAGATGATATTATTCCAATTACATTTCCTATGGCACTAACATTCCTGTCCGTCCTGCTTGAAGTATAAACATTATCTGAAATATTATATTCCTTTAAAATTTTTAAAATTTCACCCAACACAGTATATCTATTTTTTTCAAATGAAAATGAATCAAATTTTGTTCCGTCGTATCCAAATTTTAAAAGATACACAAATATGAAATCTTTTTATAGTATTTAAGCATTTATTATATGATGAGTTATAAAATTCCAGACAATAAATTATTATCATTCATAATTAAAAAAGTAATTAAAGAAAAAAAGGTAATTAAATCACAAAAAAATTTTTTAAACTATGTTCTTGAAGAATTAAGGTCATCTGGCATTGATTATAGATTGGATGGAAAAAGGTTAAGAAAAATTGCAATAAACGATTTGAAATTGAAAGTGGATATAGAATATAGGGAAAGTAATGAAGAATCAAAAGATTTAAAAATATGCCCAGTATGCGGTAATAAGCTTATGGACATAAAAAATTTGACATTAGACGGTAAAACGGTGTTTACAGGAAAAAAATGTACAAAATGTTCATATTGGACAGGTCTTAAAAAAAGAATTCCGAAAAAGTATACATTCTATGGGGATGGTGAATATGATAAGCAAAAAAAGCGGAAATATGATAGTAGCTAAAATAGAAAAGGATGAAGATATATTCCAGAGCATAGAGGACTTGATTAAAAAATATGGAATAAAGGGTGGAATTATAGTTACAGGCGTAGGGATGCTGAAGAATTTTGAAATTGGATATTGGAATGGAAAAGAATATGAAACGAAAAAATTTGAAAAAAATCACGAACTAGTTGCGATGCACGGAAGTATTGCAGAAAATGATCCTAAAATTCATGTGCACGTTGGATTGGCAGGATCGGACCATATAATAATAGGGGGTCACCTTATAAGTGCAAAGGCAGATCCAATGGTAGAACTTACAATTATGGATACAGGATTTTCTATGCAAAGATCATATAATGAAAAAACATCTCTTAAAGAATTGAATTTTTAAATTATGTTTATTTTTTATTTGATTCTATTTTTAATAGTCCTTTTTCTTTTTTCTTTTATATTGAAAATTTTAGATCTGCTAGGTTCAATTTTTGCTTTTATTCAGGGATTGATTGTTTCAATTTTTGGATCCATCTATTTTTTATTCCTTCTAATAATTTTTGTTGCAATTTCCTTTATTGCTACACATTATAAACATTCAAAAAAGGAAGGAATTTCAGGATTTGAAAATACAAGATCCTGGAAAAGTGTATTTTCTAAAGGAATAATTCCATTTATTGTTGTTTTTTTGCCATTAAGCTTTTTCAATAAAGAATTATTTTTCTCAATTGCAGTTGCTGCAGCAACATCAGATACAATTTCTGGAGAACTTGGTGTCCTATCTAATAGGGCATTTTACATAACAAACTTAAAAAAGGCAAGGCCTGGTGATAATGGGGCAATATCAATCTTGGGTGAAATTTGGGCTATTGTTGGTTCCCTTATAATAGCAATTTTTTCATACATTTTTTTTAATTTAAACATTTTTGAATTTATTTTGATTGTAATTTTAGGATTTGTGGGAAGCCAAATAGATAGCCTTATGGGTGCGTTATTGGAAAACAAGGGAAAAATGAAAAAATATACTGTAAACATAGTTGCAATAGGATTAAGTATTCTTTTGGCATATATCTTTTTGCTATGAAAAAGATTCTACTCATAATATTGGATGGATTGGGGGACAGACCTTCAAAGGACCTAGGAAATAAAACTCCATTGCAGGCGGCAAACAAAAAAAATTTGAATTATTTAGCTTCCAAGGGAATGGTTGGCCTTTTTGATCCAATTTCTCCAGGCATCAGACCTGGAAGTGATACAGCACACCTTTCAATACTTGGATATGATCCTTATAAAACTTATACTGGGAGAGGGCCGTTCGAAGCACTTGGTCTTGGAATGGATCTTAAGCCAGGGGATGTGGCATTCAGAGGAAATTTTGCGACTGTTAATGATAATTTCATCGTTGTTGACAGAAGGGCAGGAAGGATTGATAATGGTACAGATGAACTAGCAAAATCCCTTAACATGAAAATAGGTGATGTGGAAATTCTGGTCAAGGAGGGTGTAGAGCACAGAGCAGCTGTTGTTCTTAGAGGAAAAAACCTCTCTTCAAAAATAACGGATGTTGATCCTCACCAGGAAAATGCATCTGTAAAAGAATCAAAACCTCTTGATGAAAAGGCAAAATTAACTTCGGATTTAATTAATGAATTTACAAGGAGAAGTTACAAAATTCTAGATTCCCATCCCATTAATATAGAAAGGAAAAAAAGTGGAAAAAATCCAGCAAACATTCTTCTTGTGAGAGGTGCAGGCATAGTTCCAGAATTGGAGGATTTTAACAAAAAATTTAATTTGAAAGCAGCGTGCATAGTAGGTGTACCCCTAATTTCAGGCATATGCAAATTGGCAGGCATCAAGCCTATTTCAGTTCCTGGTGCTACTGGCACATTAAACACCAATATGGAAAATAAAATTAAGTATGCAATAGAAAATCTAAAAGAATTCGATTTTATTCTTATGAATATAAAGGCTACAGATATTGCAGGGCACGATGGCAATGCAATATTAAAAAAAGAAGTAATTGAAAGGGCGGACAAAGCATTCGAACCATTGTTGGAGCATCTTGATGAATATACAATCATGATTACAGGAGATCATTCCACACCCTGCTCTGTAAAGGATCATACTGGGGATCCATTGCCAGTATTAATTTCCACATCGGGCATAAGATCCGATGGAATAGATGAGTGGAATGAAATTTCTGCTGCAAAAGGTTCCTTAAGGATTTCTGGAAAGGATGTAATAAATGTACTTTTAAATTACAGTGATAGGGCGGAGAAATTCGGCGCATGATTGAGTACCTGATCCTCATATTAATTATTTTTTTCATTTTTTATTCATATTACAGAAATAAGCATGCTGTATTTTTTATTGTACTAGCAAATTTAATTATATTTGCCATAGAAATGTATTATATATATAACAATATTAATATTTATGAAATTCTAGGATTCAGCACAAACAATATATTATCAATTCAACTAATCACAGGAATTTTTACACATTATGATTACATTCACATACTTTCAAATATGGTCGTCCTTTTATTCATAGGTTATCCGTTCGAGATGAAAGTTGGGGCTAGAAAATTCATAATTATTTATTTAATAACAGGAATAATTGCTGAGATAATATATGCTCTTGTGCACATAAATGAATATTATATCCTCCTTGGTGCTTCAGGTTCAATTTTCGGCATTATGGGAGCCTATTTGAAATTATATCCGGAAGACGAAATATCTATGTTCCTCGGTTTTATATTTTTCCCAAAAATAAAAGTAAAGTTTGCTGTCTTCTTTGCTGCACTTATAGAATTACTTGCCATGGTACTTTCATATGAAGATAATGTGGCACACCTTGTACATATTTCAGCCTTTATAATAGGATTTTTTATAGCGCCAATATTCATGATAACTAGGAAAAAGGAATTTAGCAATGACGATTTGAAGAATCTTGTAAAGGATGAAAAATCTAAAGAAATGCTAGAAAAAATTGAAAAAGAAAAGATAGAAATCGTAAGAAAAATATTGATTGAGGAATATCTTAAATATGTGTGTGAAAAATTTGAAAAGAAAGGTGAAAATATTTATTGCAATGGAAAAAAATATAAATTATGATTTCCAGAATTTTTTATTCTTTGCAAAATTAAGTTCAGCTTCAGCAATATCTTTAACGAGGTACAGTTCATCTGAATGTGGTGTTTTAAGAATCCTGAGGGCAGTTTCATAGCCTACACCTCTTCCAGCGAGTGCGATTATAGCATCCTTTTTGTAAGTTCTTATCAATGTGGATATATTTTGAGCTTTCTTATAGAATTCATTTTCTTCCTTTGTTTTTGGACCATTTTTTATAATGCTTACCTTATCCCTCTCATATTTTCTTAAAACTGTTACCCTTACTGAGCCACAATAAATGCATCTTACATCTGATACATCTGAAATCTTTTTTGTCCAAGAACTTTTGCAGTCCATGCAGACAAATATCATTTCCTGGCTTAATAGTCTGTTTCTTATTGCATTCAGTACAGTAGGTGTGAGCCTTGTCCTTCCAGATTTATTTTCTATATAGGTTAAATATGAATCCATTGTTTTATCAAAATTTACAATATCAACTGAAATCAAACCCTTTCTTATTGCGTCAAGGATCTGTTTTGTATTCTCTAAATCAAGATAATCCCATATTGATTTATTTATCGCCTCTTGAAAGATTAATGAATCCTTGTACAAATCCGTGATTTTTTCTATTTTAAGTGATGAAAAATCCGCACCCTTTGAAATTATTCCAAATTTTTTACCTACATATATGAAGACCCTTGTAAAAAATCTTGAATTGGGTAATGCGTATTGAATATCCCTCTCCATATTTATATCAGAAAGAAGAATTTCTTTTATGGACTTTTCATCTATAGGAATGCTATTTGTTGATAAAAGTATTGTATAGGGAGTAATGCTTAAACTTACATTGTAACCCCTTTCCTTTAGAGCTGTCATTATTATTAGGCCTAATGTTTCATTTATTTTAGTCCCAAACCAGTTTTCTATTATGGTGTCTTGACCTTTTCTTGATATCCTTATTCTCCTTGATGATGAATGATCCTGATTCCACCATGAAATTAACTTATTTTTTGCCGCTTCATTTAGATAATCTGGCAATTCCTTCGATTCTCTTATTTTTACAACATTCTTAGCAACTTCAAAAGGAACAGGTATGTCTTCCCCTACCCATTTAGGGGGTGTTGCAATTTCTTCAACAAAATCAACAAGTATCGTATCATCCTTTATATCAATTACCCTCCATGTTATACCCTTCATCACAAATGTCTGTCCTTCAGATATTTCCTGCGAAACAAAGCTCTCATCTAGAGTTCCTATAAACCTTTTTGTTGAAAATTCAATAACACGATATATTTTTTCATCAGGTATCATGGATGGATTATCATAGAAATATTCAAGTGATTTTGATCCCCTGTGGATGTAATCACCATCAAATCTTACCATTTTTATTTCTGTCATGAAATTAAGAAAATTTAAAAATTCTTCTTCAGTAAGATCATTGAAGGCGTAAGATCTTTTAATAGTTTCATAGGCAAAATCAAATTTAATTGATCCTTCGGTGTATACCCATGATGTGATCTGGTTTGCAAGTACAACATAAGGTTTTTTTCTAACTTCCAGTTTTTCTATTAAACCCCTCTTCGATAAATCAACTATGCTTACAGCCTCTTCTATTTCAACAGGATCTCCTGAAATTATTGCACCCTTAGAGATATGGCCTAAGCGGTGGCCTGCTCTGCCTATCCTCTGCATTAACCTGTATACTTGCCTAGGTGAATTAAATTGTACAACAAAATCGGCTCCTCCAATATCTATGCCAAGTTCAAGCGACGATGTACAAATTAGCGCCTTTAATTTACCCTCTTTTAAAAGTTGTTCATTCTGTGTCCTTATTTCCTTTGAAAGTGATCCATGGTGTACACCTATTCTATCATCCATTTTTATTTTGTTTAATCTCATTGCAATATCTTCAGCTGTAAATCTTGTATTCACGAAAATCAAAGATTGATTATAATTGTTAACAAGATTTACGGTGTGCATTATAGCTGAACCATAATCTGGGTCGCATAACATTTCTTCACTCTCTTTTTCATATACCCTATCGGGAGATTCAATTGAAACTGAAAATTCTTTGAATAGAGAACTTTTTATAACCCTTACATTCTTTTTTGGAGAAAGGAATTTTGCAATTTCATTTTCATTTCCAACTGTAGCAGATAAACCTATTCTTTGGATATTCCCTGAATAATTTTCTAAACGTTCTATTGCTATGGCCAACTGCCATCCCCTTTCATCCTGAACCAATTCATGAATCTCATCTATTATGACAGTTGTTATATTTTTCAAATGCTCTCTTAACTTTTTGCCAGAAAAGAGTATCTGCAATGTTTCAGGCGTTGTTATCAATAAATCAGGTGGTGTTTCGCTTACTACCCTCCTTTCAGTTTCTGAAGAATCACCATGGCGAATGTTAATTGTTACCCCTAAAGCTTCACCATATTTTTTTATTCTTTCAAAAAGATCCCTGTTTAGAGCCCTTAATGGTGTAATATATATGGCATGTATTTTCCTTGGCTTTTCATTTGCAATTCTTGCAAGAATTGGTATTATAGATGCCTCCGTTTTACCACTTCCAGTGGGTGCAATAAGTAGAACATTTTCCTTGTTGTATATGGAATCATATACCTCCTGCTGATCACTTGTTAATTCATTTATACCAAAGTTTTTTAGAACCGATAATATGTTATCATCAATCACAGGAAGGTTAAAATTTAGCATTATAAAAAATTTCACATTTTAAAAAAATTGTATGATTTATAAAAAACATAATATTCGAGTATCAAAATCACGAAAAATGCAATAAATGTAATTGGCATTAAAATTTGAAAAGTATAAAGCTCAATGATCATTAGAAATAGAATTAGAAAAATACCAAACAGTGTAAAATTTACATGGAATATGATTTTTTTCGACTGTTTATTTCCTGTAAATGAATATGGTATTCCACTTACCTTGTATGATATGAAGTTTCTAAGAAATATGTATGATAAAATTAATATTATCAATGTAATAATTAACAAATAATAATTTTTATAAAAAATGTCAAGAAGTAAAAATAGTGAATATGCTGATAAAAATATTCCAGGCATATAATGCTTTTCTGTAATTGGTATGGGCCTATAAAAGAATATTGATCTAAGTGTTCTGGAAATTACACTTGCTGAAAATTTCAAATATTCAGGAATTAGGTTTGTCAAAACCCTAGTAAACCTAGTGGACATCTTAAGCAAAAATGGCGTAATTAATGTTGTAATTATAACAATAGCCCCTGTAATACTAAAAAGAACATTAGAATATGGTAAGACTGAATGGTTCGTTTCTTCAGAAATACTGTTTGCTATGTTTGCGAATATTAGTGAATCCTCATTCCTTGGTACAAGACCAGAACCTATGAATAATGAACCTTTGCCTGAAAAACCGACCAAATAGCAAACAGTTGACATGATAAACACTTCACCTAAAATAATTGTTAACACTGAAATTAAAATCAGATATGCATATTTAACAAACGCAAATAGGTTTACACTTATTCCATATGTAACAAAGAATAGGGCTGCGAATGCATATTTAAAACCACTCAATTTTGATTCTATTTCCTTGGATAAATCTGTTTCTGAAAATAACATGCCAGCAAAGAATGCACCAATTGCAGGAGTTATATTAAAAATTTCAAGCAATGCACTAATAAGAAATATTACCATTAAAACAAAAATTACAAACAGTTCCTCATTCTTTTTTGTGAATATTCTCTTTTTTATTGATGGCATGAATACTCTAGTTAATACGATAATGAATGCAATAAATGAACCGACACCTATGTACTCTATATTCAATAACTGAGGTAAATTTGTTTTTGTAACAAGGAAGCCAGAAAATATTACAATCATGAAAATTGAAATTATATCTTCCATGATGAGCATGTTTAAAAGTGCCTCAGCTTCCATTGCTGATAATTTTCTTAAATCATCTACACTTTTTGCTGTAACAATTACACTACTTGCAGATATTATAAAAGCAAGGAATAGTGAATCAAAAATGTCCCAATGAAAGAATAAGCCAATTAAGAAGCCTAAAACAAACATTACAGAAATATCTGTTATACCTAAAACAGTTGCAACAAGGGTTGTTTTTTTAAATTTTTGTGGTGCAATATTCAAACCTATAAAAAATAGAAGGATAACAAGACCGAGCTGTGAAAATATTGTTGGTATTTGACTATTTTGCATTATACTAGAATAATGAAAACCTAATATCGTAAATGATATGGATGGGCTTAGTATAAGTCCTATGATTAAGTATCCAATCATATTTGGTTGCTTTATTTTTGTTGCTAAAAGACCACCTATTAATGCAATTAAGAACAAAATACCTAAATCAAGGAATAGAAAATCCATTTTTTATTCTCCTGAAAGTATGATATCACCTGCTCTAGCTATTGCACTAAGATCCCTTTCGATCTTTCCATTTCTTATAAAGAATAATGCATTTTTTTCTATCTTTGATATTTCCACATTTTTATCCTCGTTCACATAAGTCCATTTTAATATGGATTTACCCAATTTGAGAAACTCTTCACCTTTCTTAAATTCAATATTAATTTCCATGAGAAGCATTGACAATGTTTTTGCATCTTCCTCAGATAACGGGATAACAAAGAAATTTGAATCTTCAGCAAAATATATTTCTTTTGTGCCGTCGGTTTTGATCACCACGGATATTGGACCGTAGCTACCCTGGAATGTGTATTTTATTCCTATCCCTGGCATCAGTGATTCTACCACATCCATGTTTATAAGATATTACATTCATTTTATTAATTTTTGTGAAATATTTAATAAAAAATTCGGATAAAAAATAAATAAACTATTTGTTTATCAGATACTATGAAAAATGAAATAGATAATGAATATAGGTCTTTTCCTTTTCCAGATTACAAGAAAAAATATGAAAGGGACAGGCAGTTCAAACAGATACACATAAAAGCTGAAATATTTCCAAATTTTGAAAAAAAGGAATTTTCAGCAATTGAAGAAATATTTCTTGAAGCAATATATGCAGATTTAGATGAAATAGGATTAGATGCAAAAGAAATTGAAATAAAAAAATTGTACTTCAATGAAAAAGAAATAACATATAATTATGATGGAGAGATCATTAAAATAATTTTTTCTCAGAAGGTTAGAAAAGGAGAAAAATTTAGTATAAAAATAGAATATAAATCTAAACCTGTAAGGGGAATATTTTTCATTGCACCGGATGAAAATTATCCAAACAAACCATACCAGTTATGGACACAGGGTGAGGATGAGGATACCAGGTATTGGCTACCATCCTACGATTACCCAAATGAGAGAACAACAACAGAAATGGTTGTCCATGTGCCATTAAATTATTATGTTGTTTCAAATGGTAAATTAATTTCAAAAGAAAAAAAGGAAAATGAAATTATTTACCATTATATGGAAGATTTCCCACATGCAATATATTTAACATCTATTGCGGCTGGAAATTTCTTTGTTTATGATGATGAAATAGATTCAGTCAAGCTTGAATATATAGTGCCTTATGAAATGAAGGATTACATAAAGAAAAGTTTTCTGAATACTCCAGATATGATAAGGCATTTTTCAAGACTCTTCAATTTTAAATATCCATATGGTAAATATTCCCAGGTTGTGGTCAAAGATTTCATATTCGGAGGTATGGAAAATATTAATGCTACAACACTTACAGAATATACCCTTCATGACGATAGAGCGCATAATGATTACATAAGTGAAGGTTTAATATCTCACGAACTAGCTCATCAATGGTTTGGTGATTTCATAACCTGCAGGGACTGGTCACATGCATGGTTAAATGAAGGCTTCGCAACATATATGAATGCTGTATATTTTGACCATTTTCTCGGCCATGAAGATTTCCTTTATGAATTGTATCAGGATGAACAAGCTTACAAAAGGGAAGATTCACAAGATTATAGAAGGCCTATAGTAACAAATATTTACAAATACCCAGGTGAATTATTTGACAGGCACTTGTATGAAAAAGCATCACGTGTTTTGCATATGCTGAGAAATGAAGCTGGTGAATCATCATTCTGGAATTTTATTCAAAATTATTTAGAATTGAACGGTGGAAAAAGTATTGAAACTCATGATTTGATATCCGTTCTTCAAAATGTGACGGGAAAATCATGGGAACAATTTTTCGATCAATGGATATACCATGCAGGGCATCCTGAATTCAATGTAACTTATTCCTACGAAAACAATAAGGTAAAAATAAAATTTGAACAAACACAGAAGGGAATAGATACACCAGAAACATTTTCAGTTCCAATGGAAATAGCTTTCTATGCTAATAATAAAAGAATTGTTCATTTGGTTAGGATAAAGGATAAAATTGAACAATTTACATTTCAAATGGATGAACCGGAGGCAATTTCAATAGACCCTGAAAATATTATTCTAAAGAATATAAAATTTGAGAGACCAAAAAAAATGGTTATCAAACAGTTAGAACTGGGAAAAACGGTAATGGAAAAAATTAATGCTATTAATGATCTTAAAAAATTATCTGGCCAGGATGTAATAGATGCCTTGAAAAATGCAATTTTAAATGATAATTTCTATGGTGTGAAAATAGAAGCTCTCCATGCTCTGAGTGAAATTGGCACAACGAGTGCCTTTAATGCATTGAAAGAAATAGGTAAATATATAATTGGAAACTGGGATGTAGATTCTAGGGTAAGGGCAGCTTATGCAGAAAGCTTAGGTAATTTCTATAGGGAAAATGATGCATTGGAAATCTTAGAAAAGTTCCTAAGGGTTGAGAAGAAATATGTACCTATATCAAAAGCACTTGAAAGTATTGGTAAAATAGAGCTGGAAACAGGATTAGATATTCTAGTAGAATTCAAAAATGAAATATCCTGGTCAGAAATTGTAAGAAGGGGCATGGTTAACGGTTTAGCAAATTTAAAGGATAGACGTGCTAAGGAAATCATTTACGAATTTACAAAACTTGGTTATGATCAAAGGCTCAGAGCAACTTCAATAATAGCAATGGGTAAGATTTACGAACATGATAAGAATGTTTTACCTTATCTTTACAAGGCATTGAAGGATAATTATTTTCAGGTAAGGGCAGCAGCTGTTCAGGCAATACAGAATGTGGATGAAAAGGATGCAATACCAGAACTGGAACTTTCATATGATCGTGAAGTTGATGCACATATTAAAAGATCCATAAGAAATGCTGTCACAAGCATCATTCAGGGGAAAAAAGAAACGGATGAATTAAAGAACCTCAGAGAAGAAATAGAAGATTTAAAAAGAAAATACAAGGAATTGAGTGAAAAGATTAAATGATAGATAAAATAATAAATTTAAGGAATAATGTAAAAAGAGAAAACAGGCCAGACCAGTACGTTTCATTGTGGTTTGAAGATGAGCCCTATAAGAATAAAAGAGAAAAATCTATGGTACTAGTCCTTAGGACAAGGGGATGTTTCTGGTTCTACCATTCAGGATGCACCATGTGCGGTTATTACAACGATACTAATCCTACAAATGTTACGGATGAGGATTTATTAAAACAGGTCGAAAGGGCAAAGGAAAAATACAGTGGTGAAAAAATTGTTAAGATATACAATTCAGGAAGCTTCTTTGACAGAAACGAAATTTCCCAAGAAATGCAATTAAAAATTCTGAACACATTTTCAGATGCAGAGAGGATCATTGTTGAAACTAGACCTGAATTTATTAATGAACGTATGCTTGAAAATTTCTATGAGTTTAAAAATAAGATCATGATAGCCATAGGCCTTGAAAGCTCAAATGATGAAATTCTTGAAAATTCAATCAATAAGGGCTTTAAAGTGGATAATTACAAAAGAGCTGCTGAATTGCTCCTTGAAAAAAATTTTGCCCTAAAAACTTATGTCCTTCTCAAACCACCTTTTTTATCAGAGAAAAAGTCTATTGATGATGCAATAAGCTCCATAGAATTCGCATCACAATATTCTGAAATAATATCATTAAATCCCGTAAATATTCAGAATAATACTCTGGTTGAGTATCTATGGAGGAAAGGATACTATAGATCACCCTGGTTATGGTCCGTTGTAGAAGTGCTTAAAAGAACTGCCTATTTGAAAAAGGTAGTTTCTTTCCCAACAGGACCAGGTAAAGAAAGAGGGGCACATAATTGCGGTAAATGCGATGATGAAATCATCCATGCAATAGAGGAATTTTCATTCAAACAGGATATAGATATTTTAAATAATATAAAGGAATGCGATTGCAAAAAAAATTGGAAATATATTATTGAAATGGAGGATCTTACATTTTCCACAATAGGCGTTCAATGACCTACCCCTATTTCATTTGCAATATCCTCCAGATCTAGCTCGAATAATTTCACCTTTGTTGGTATGCCATCTGCGCTCCATCCTCTAGCCTGGTAATATTCATCAAGCATGTTTTCAAGTTCCTCTTTTTTAACATATGACCCCTTAGAGACACCCTTAGGTATTGGGTCCTTCATGACACGTTCAGGCAAATAATCATCCTTCCTTGTAAAACCTTCCCTAGCATTGAAAGATCTTTCAACATTGTATATCCTTTCACCTATATATGCCAATTCTCCAATGGACATATCAAATCCAGTATAAGCTTTTATTATGTCAATAAAACCTTCAAGGAAAAACATGTGCCTAGAAAATTTGCAGACACCAAGGGCATCGTATAAGCTCATTAAATCTTCGTGCACCTTTACTTCGAATCCCTTGCCCTTTGCGCTTAATCTATCAACACCTTCAAATTTCCACCATTTTCCTACAAGTTCAGTTCCATAAACACCCGCTGTAAGATGACAGGCACCTCTTACAGACACAGCTTCTGCCAATGCCATACCCTTTATTCCTCTTATATCATAAGCAGGCGGCTCTAGACCTTTGATTTCAAGTGCGAACTCTTGGCCCTTGCCCAATGACCTATATGCATTTCTTACTCCATCTGAAAGCAATTTTCCTAAATCACCTTTTTTGTAAGCCATATCCTTTAGGACCTTGGCAACAGAATCAGGATCTCCAAATTTTAAATCCCCTTTGAGTATATTTTTCTCTATTGCTTCCATTGCCCAAGATATTGTTACTCCAGCAGAAATTGTATCCATACCATAAAGATCGCAAAGCATGCTCAAATATGCAACAGCTTCTGGATCATCTATTTCAAGGTTTCCTCCCAATGAATACATTGTTTCATATTCTAGACCATCTACATATGTACCAGCATATTTACCAGTTTTGACCTCGAATATGTGGCCGCATGGTTTTGTGCAGTTTGGGCATGGATGGTACCCAGTAACATATTTTTGTGCCCAGTTGTAAGGGTCTATGCCTGAAAGCTGCCCTTCCTTGAGATTATCGAATGCCTTCTCAAAATATCCCTGCTGCCAGTTCCTTGATGGGAATGTACCCTTTTGAGTATTCATCCAGGCATAAAATTCACCTGTTCCATATTTCATATCATCCCTCGAGGCTGGATGATCCTTCATAATGTTAACCCATTTCTTTATTTGTTCAAGCATCATTTTATGGTCAAATTCGGGTACTTTTTTTGTTCCCCTTATTGCTATGGCCTTCAATTTTTTTGAACCCATTACTGCCCCTAGACCTGTTCTTGCAGCCTGCCTTTCTTCACAGTCTATTATGGATATTCTTAACAAATTTTCACCCGCTGGACCTATAGCAGCTGTGGCAAATCCTTGATATTTTTCTTTCAGCCTCTTCTGCGTTTCCCTTGTATCCAAACCCCACAGATCAGTTTCCTCAATTTTTATTTTATCATCTTCAATTATTACAATGGAAGGCTTTTCAGCCTTGCCTTTTATAATTACCATATCATATCCAGATTTCTTAATTTCCGGGCCTATCGTAGCTCCGGCTACAGCCCTTCCAAATGCACCTGTTTGTGGTGATTTAGAAACAAAAGTAGTTTTAGATGCAGTTGGAATTCCGCTTGAAACCAGCATACCTGGTGAAATTATAAGAACATTCTTTTCATCTAATGGATCTGTATTTTTAGGTACCTCCTTGTAAAGGTAATAAGCAGCCAAACCTACTCCACCTAAAAATTTCCTCATTATTGATTCATTAACATTTTTAATTTCGCTCGACTTCTTTGAAAGATCTATTTCAAGTATTTTTCCCCAAAATCCGTTCATAGAAAGGAAAAAACATATTATTTTATAAATTTATTTATGCAAAGATGAGCATAATGGCCATTTCAAAAGATTAACTTAGCTTGCTTTGCATAGTTATAATTTTTTAGTTTTGAAAGATTTTCATCCTCAAGAATAATTTTCTTCGTTTCTGAACTGTTAATAGATAATTCTATGATTTTTGTTCTTCCATATCTACCCATTGATTTTACTTTGGCGGATATTATGCCTAACATATCCAAGTCGGAGAGCATATCTGTTATTCTCCTTGGTGTAAGTATAGGTATTCCAGCACTTGAAGCTAAATTTCTATATGCATCGAATACATCACCTGTACTTGCCTGTGCTATTCCTGATTCCTTTAACAAAGCTATGGAAAGAACTAGGACCTTAGTTTGGAGAGGTAATGTTTTTAGTGTTTCAGCAACCGCATCATACTCAAGTTTATTCTTGGCTATGAAAACATGCCTTTCTTCAACTGTATTATCATTGTTTGATATTGCAAGCTGAATCGATGTTTTCATTAGTTCTATGGCCTTCCTCGCATCACCATTTTCCTGTGATGCAAGCGTAGAGATTAAACGCACAGCACCTTCTGTGACAAAATTAGATACATTTGCCAGTTTCAACCTATCATTGAGAATATCCGTAATATCATCAGAGGAATATGGTGTAAATACTATCTTTTCCTCATTCAACCTGCTTTTAACCCTTGGATCTAGAAATTCTGAAAACTTTAAATCGTTTGTTATTCCAACAATCGTTATGGATGAGTTTTGAAGCTCTGAATTCATTAACATTATTTGATAGAGAAGATCATCACCATTTTTAATTACAAACCTATCTATTTCATCTAAAACGACTATAATGCTACCATTCCATCTATCTATATTGTTTCTGGCAGTGGTATAAACCTTATCCATCGACCAGCCAGTGAAGGGAATTTGTTCACCCTTCACTGCATTTCCTATGGATTCTATTACTGAATAGGCATTATCCTTTACCTGGCAATTTAAATAAATAAATTCAACATTTTTTTTACCGTGCGAAATTTCTTTTAATTCCCTTCCAAGGAACTTTATCACTGCGGTTTTACCTGTGCCCGATTTACCATAAATAATTTCATTTTTGGGACTTGCGCCGATGAATATTTTAGCAAAATTATCTGCAATCAGCGTCATTTCCTTTTCTCTGTGTGGCATCCTTGATGGAACGAAACTTGGTTCGAAGACCTTTAAGTCAAATGTATTCAATTCCGTTCTTTCAAGGTATTTATTAAATATGTTTTCCATATCAGGTCCCTGCAACCAAAGTAATATTCTAGAATGTTAAAAAAGATTTCTTTACCTAATTTTTTATCAAAAAATTTATACCTTTTTTAAAAATGAATGTTAATTTTAACTGTTTAATAATTGAATGAATTTTCTTATTTCTCCGGTAAATCTTGAGTTTATTTTGAAAACAATATTTATTTTATTTCCCTCTTCCATCTTTTCTATTTCACCAAATTCATAAATAAAAGATAATAAAGGCATGTAATCCTTTTCAGGGGAAATTGAAATATTGAATTCCCTATCATACTTTAAGGATTCAGTAATTTTCTTTATTAGATTGTCTATGCCTGCTCCTGTTTTTGCAGAAATGAGAACAGGATCTGATAAGTTTTCTTTAACAAAATTAATTTTCTCTTCAAGTTTGTCTATTTGAAGATCAATTTTGTTAAGCACAGGAAGTATGTTTGATCTTGATTCATTTTTTAAAATTTCAAGTGAAGTGATAAATTTTTCTTTGAATATTTCGTATTCATCATGCGCGTCTATTAAAAGAAGTATTAAATCGGAATTGAATATGTCCTCTAGGGTAGCGTAAAAAGCCTCTATTATCCAGGGTGGTAGATTTCTTATGAATCCTACTGTATCAGTTATCAATATTCTCTTTTTTATTCCCTGTATTCTCGATGTTTTTGAAGCCAATGTTGAAAACATTCTATTATCCACGAGAACATTTTCACCTGAAATTGTATGCATTAGCTGGCTTTTACCACTGTTCGTATAACCAGCTATGCTCACAAGGTAAAAACCATTTCTTATTCTTAATTTTCTTCTTTCATTTCTTTCTTCCCTTATCCTTTCAAGCTCTTTTTTTATATTTTTTATTCTCCTCTGAACAAGGAAATAATACTGGTCTATGTCGTATTCACCACCGGCCATAAATCCTGGATGTTCACCCTTTTTAGACCTGTGTATCCATTCCTTTAGCAATGGAATTTGATAATTAAGTTTTGCAAGTTCTACTTCAAGAACAGCTTCTTTACTTTTAGCCCGGTTTGAAAATAATTCCAAAATTAGCATTATCCTATCGTATATGCTTGTTTTAAGCGCTTTTTCCAAATTGTACCATTGTACAGATTTTAGGACAGCATTAAAGAGGATTTTGTCTATTTTGTTACTTTCAAGAAATAATTCTATTTCTAGTAATTTGCCTTCACCAATGAAATATTTGGAAGAATAATGCCTGAAATAAAAAATTCTCTCTATCTTGTAATTTAATGATTCAGCAAGCTGAACAAACTCCTCATCTTCTCTCTGCATTATCAAAATGACTTTTTCTTGAACCATTCTTCAAATTCACCTAAAAGGTAAAGTGAGCCAGTAACAATGATAAAATCTGATTCATTTATTGCCATTTCAAATGCTTTGTTAGAATCTCTCTGAACTTGAACATTATCTATAAACATTCTTGCTTCCTGGGCAAGAATTTCTGCATCCTTTCTCCTGTCCTCTTTCACTTCTGTCACTATAATATGATCTGCTATTTCACCTAATCTTCTAAAGAATTCTATTGAATTTTTATCCTTCAATTGTGTAGCAACTATCAGAGGCCTCCTTGTGAATAATTCTTTAACAGTCTTTACCAAACTTTCTGCTGCCTCTGGGTTATGGGCAGCGTCCGTAATGATCAAAGGTTTTTCAGATTTAATTTCAAACCTTCCAGGAAATTTCACATTTGATATATTTTTATAATCAAGTTTTGGGTCAAAAATTTCTGCCATGGTAATTGCAACAAGTGCGTTCTTTATTTGGTGCCTTCCTATAAGGGGTATTTTTACATCATAAATTTTATCATCTTTCTTTGCCTTAAATTTCGTTCCATTTAAATTTATTTCTACATCGCTTACTTCATAAAGATCGTTAATATTGTAAAATGGAGCATTCCTTTCCTTTGCTAAATTCTCTAGGACCTTCAAAGGTTCATCTTTGTTTTCGCCTACAACAACAGGTGTATTCTTTTTAATTATACCACCTTTTTCAAATGCAATTTGAGATAACGTATTTCCTAACCTATCAGTATGTTCAAGAGAAATTGTAACTATGCCGCTGACAGATGATTTTATTATATTTGTGGCATCTAGCCTACCTCCCAGACCTACCTCAATTATTGCCGTCTGAATATTTTTATGTTTAAAATAATCGAAAGCCATTGCAGTTGTTACCTCAAAGAATGTTGGTTGATTACCTTCTCCGGCCATGATTTCAATGATCTTTCTTTTTTCCCTAATCCAATCTTTCATGAATTCATCTTCAATTTCTTTATCCAATGCTATTATCCTTTCATTGAACCTTTCAATGTGTGGACTTGTATACAAACCTGCCCTGTATTTGCTCTTTATAATTGTATATAACATTGCACTTGTAGACCCTTTACCATTTGTACCAGTAATATGCAGAGATTTGAATGAATCTTGTGGATTTCCTATCCTTGATGAAAATTCATACATTACATCAAGGCCTAATTTTACACCAAATCTTGATAACGAATACAAATATTCAAGTTCATCCATGCCATTATTCATATTCTGTACCATATCTGACCCTCTGATGTATCTTCAACAGCAATTCCATTTTCCCTTAATTTTAATCTTATGTAATCTGAAATTTCAAACAATTTTTTTTCCTTTGTTAATTTTCTTGTATCCAATAAAATTTCAATAAATTTCTCAACTGAGGAATCATTTCTAGGTAATATTTTCATAATTCTGTCAATGTCCTCTAGAAATGTTAATGCTGATTCTTTATCCAGGTTTGAGAATTTCTCCATATTTTTGTTTACAAATGCTATGAAACTCTGAATTACACTTATTGCTAAAGGAGTATTCATATCATCATCCATAGCATTTTCAAACTCTTTTCTGAACCTATTAATTTCAGCAACAAAAACAGGCTCTGATTCTTTTGCATTCAACGACTTTAGTTTTGAATGTGAAATAACAATCTTTTCCCAGCTCTGTTTTGCAAGATCTAATGATTCTGGCGAATAATCAACAGGAGATCTATAATGTGATGATAAAAGGAAAAACCTCAATAATTCAGGCCTAACCTCTTTTAAAATCTCCCTTATGTTTATCACATTTCCCATGGATTTGCCCATCCTTTCCTGCCTAACTGTTAGAAGACCTGTATGGAGCCAATAATTGACCATAGGTTTCTTTCCACTTACACTTTCCATCTGCGCTATTTCGCATTCGTGGTGTGGAAATATTAAATCCGACCCCCCTCCATGAACATCATACTGGGGACCGAAATGAAATTCTGTTATGGCCGTGTCTTCAATGTGCCAGCCAGGTCTTCCATCCCCCCAAGGGGATGGCCAAAAAGGTTCACCCTCCTTCCTTTTCTTCCATAATGCAAAATCTGCGGGATTTTTTTTATTTTCATTTATGTCCACTCTTGCTCCAGCTTTTATTGAATCAAGAGACTGGTGTGATAGTTTGCCATATTCAGGGAATTTTGATATGTCAAAATATACACCATCATTGGTCACATAAGCATAACCCTTTTCAAGTAAACGCTTGACTTGATCAATTATTTCATTTATGTAAAATGTAGCTGGTGCGTAAAGGTTTACTCCATTCACCCTTAATTTAAGCATATCTTGAATGTATTCATTGTAATATTTCTTAGATATTTCAAATGGATCCACACCAAGATCATTTGCTTTTTTTATTATTTTATCGTCAACATCAGTTATATTTTGCAAATAAAATACTTCATAACCTTTATATCTTAGATATTCTGAAAATGTATCAAAAAATATGTATGTTCTTGCATGGCCTATATGAGAATAATCATATACAGTTGGACCGCAGACGAAAATATTTACCCTTTTACCATAAATTGGTTTGAATTCTTTCTTTTCCCTGTTTAAGGTATCATACAGCTTCATGCTAGGGAGATAAATTTTTTTAGTATATAATTATTAATGATTTTCATTTTTAAAAATTTTCATAATAATAAAAAATAGCTTGATTTAAATAATATTTTTTAAAATCGTGTATTTTATAAATAAAAACTAAATTCAAAAAAGGAAAATTTTATTATTTCATTTCATTTATTAAAAATTGCCCTAGAGTGAAAGATCATGAAATTTATTGTCGATAGCATGCTTGGTAAACTCGCAAAATATTTAAGATTTCTCGGATACGATACACTATATCCTGATAATAAAGTTACTGATAATGAAATAATAGAAACTGCAAAAAAGGAAAATAGAATCCTTATCACAAGGGATAGGGAAATGGCTTCAAGATATGAAAAATCATTTTTGATAAGATCGTTAGATAGCATGGAACAGTTGAAAATAATTGTAAAAACATTTAATCTTAATAGTGATCATTTGCTTTCAAGATGCAGTATTTGCAATACAGAATTGATTAAAATAAACAAGGAAAAGGTAAAGGGGAAAGTTCCAGAAAATGTGTACAAAAATTTTAATGAATTTTTTGTATGCCCATCATGTGGGCGATACTATTGGTTCGGTTCCCATGCGCAAAAAATTGAAAATACATTAAAAATGGTGGAAAAAAATGAAAATATATGAAATTGATGAAAAAACAAAAAAAATTTCTCTGAAAATTACTAATATGGATGACCTGTGGTTTTTGAATAATTTTTTAGAACAGGGTGATATTGTTTTTGGACAAATTTTCAGGAAGGAAGATGAAAGGAATGATTCAGTAAGATCAAAAAAAACTGAAAGGATTAGAATAAATGTAGGAATAGAATTGGAACATACTGAATTTCAGGATTTTTCAAATAGATTAAGAATTATGGGAATAATTAAATTTGGCCCAGAGGAATATATAGGATTTCATCAAAGTCTGAATATTGATGTAGGCACAGACATTGAAATTATAAAAAAAGATTGGAAAAAGTATTACATTGAAGAATTGAAAAGGGCAGAAGAAACATCACAATTGGTGATGTTTATTTCAATGGATGATGAAGAAGCTACTATTGCATTTTTAAGGGATTATGCAATTCAAATTTTTGCTGATATAAAATTAAAAAAGCCTTCAAAGGAAAGTGATGAAAAATTTGAAAATAATTATTCTGAAATTATCTCAAAGATAAAGCAATACTGGATTGAAAACATGCCAATAATACTTGTAGGCCCAGGATTTTTTAAGGAAAATTTTTACAATGCAATTCCAGAACAGGAAAAATTCAAAAAATTAATTGTAATTGTAAATACATCATATGCAGGTGAAAGGGGCATATATGAAGCATTGAACTCAGGTACTCTAGATACATTGCTTAAGGAACAACGTTTAAAAATTGAAATTTCACTTGTCAATGAACTATTGGATGAAATTGGAAAGAATGGTAATTTTGCCTATGGATATGAAAATATAAAAAATGCAATTGACTATGGAGCTGTAAAGAAATTGCTTGTAGTGGATAAAAAAATTAGAGATGAAAAAATAATAACTTTAATGAAAGAGGCTGAAAAGCAAAATGCTGAAATCCATATAATCAGTTCAAGCCACGAATATGGTAAAATATTGGAAAATTTAGGAGGTATTGCTGCTGTTTTAAGGTTCAGTATTTCTAACCATCCCTGACTCCTTCTGAATTAATTACTATTACTACCTCACCTTCTGGATATGCGGGTGAATCTATTAATCTGGCAATCCTTTTATCACCCTTGGATTTTCTCAGTGAAATTCTGAATGTAGCTGTATGACCAACGATATTTCCACCTATTGGTTGATTTGGATCACCAAAAAATACATCCGGCCTTGATGAAACTTGGTTTGTCACAGCAACAACCGCATTGTATATGTCTGCAA
>JAGDXS010000021.1 GCA_023261755.1 Thermoplasmata archaeon
GCGACCTCGAAGGTCAAGGGGGAAGTCGACCACTTTTCCGACTCTCACGATAACATCTTCATGTTATCATGGTCAAAAAGCCTTTTTCATGACACCTATATATGGAAAATTATTTCGGAACATACAGTGATATATGAAATGAAAAATTTAAAAGAAGGTGAGGTTAAAGATTGAGAAATAAGGGGTATAAAAGGGAAATAATTTCAGGATGTAACATAATAAAAATTTATGAAATAAATTTAAAAATTTCAACTAAATAAGGTATAATTGTTATAATAGTTAAAATTATTATTAAAATGGATAAAAACATCATCCATATAGACAATCTTGATAATCTAATTATGTTAAAATCCGTAGACTTGCCACCTAAGAAATCCATAATTTTTTCCCACATCTCAATTAATTGATTTTCCTCAATTATATTTTCATGTTTATTGTTTTCAATGTCCTTTATTTTCTTTTTATATAATAGATTTTGATAAATATTGTTTGTTATGTTTCTCATTAAATAATGCATATTTTTGTTGAATTTTTTCCTATTTGAATATAAAATGATGGATGGCGAACTTATCCTAATGTTATAAATCGGCTGAAATATTGAAAATTTTATGTAAGGTCTTATTATTTCAAATTCAACTGTTGTTGATATATCAGGAATCTGTTTCTGAGTATAACCTTTGACAATTATGAAAAGATAAGTATAATAATAAATTACTTTCTGTTCTTCATTTATAACAGCTTTATTAATTTCATCCTTTATTTTTTCCATTAGAGCGTCTGTATATTTTTTAAAATTTTTTCTTAAATCTCTTAAATTTTTAAATAAATCTTTTTTTTCAGATTTAATTTTATATTGAAAAAAAAAGCGATGATGATAATAACCAAATTCTATTTCTTCACTTTTAAAAATATCCCAATCATTTGACCAAATATGATCATATTTAAGCATTTTTTCACAACAATTTATCAATTTAAAAACATAAAAATCCCATTTTTCATTTTCTTCTACATATAAAGAATTGCTTTTAAAAAAAGCTAATAAATTATTATTTATATTATTAAGTACCACATTATCTAAAATTATAGCATCATTTTTAAATTTAAAAAGACCTAAGTTATAAAATTCAATTTCAGTTCTCAAATATTACATCTCCAATCAATTTATTTATTATTTTAAACATTTGAGATGAATCTTTCACATATATTATATTATTAATATTATATTTTTCTTTGCCCAAATAAATAAGATATTTGGTCTCTTTTGCCATTGTTAAATCCACCTCTGAATCACCAACACTTATAATTTCATCAGCATCTAGGTTTAAATATTCCTTTAACTTTTTTATTGCATTACCCTTATTAATTTCTTTTGGCAGTAAATCAAGAGCATCTATGTGAATGATCAACTTAATAGATTTATTAATATATCTTTTATAAGTTTTAATTATATATTCAGATATTTTTTTTAGATTAGATTTTTTCGCATAAACTGAAAATTGAATTTTATTATTTGGTGACCATATATTTTTGTATTTTTTTAAAACATCCATCTTTATTTTGCTAATAATTTTTTTATTGCGGAATATGATTTCTTTAGAATCCTTATAAATAAAAATTCTTCCACCATTTTCACCTATCAATGCTATTGGTTTTATGCCTAAAGCCCTAGAAAATCCCATTAAATAATCAATATTTTTACCAGACGCTATTATTATTTTTACCATTTTTTGAATTTTTTTAAGCTCATTCCTTGTTTTATCGCTCATTGGAACACCTATAGGAGCTAAAACACCATCAAGATCAAAAATAATGTATTTTATTTTGTTCATTCTGGATAATTTAAAGTAAATCTTCTATTTAATATTTACTTAGATTCATTAGCTTTTGCTAGTGTTATTGTGTTTTCGTAAAGGCTTATGGCATCTTTGTCTTAATTCCTTATTACCATACTTTTTTTCAATATTTCTCTTGTATTTTATTATGAGAGATCTTGATTCCTCTTTCCTTGAGATGCTTTTCTATTGAAAGTGCTCAGCTTTCGGGATTTTCTTTTCTCACTCTATATACGAGCATTTTCATTTCTTCTGTTATTGGATCCTTTTTCTTCCCTGGATTTTTAATTCTACATTCCTTCTAGCTTGTATTTTCTATATATCATATTTAAATATCTCGGTGTTATATTCATGATCATTGCAATCTCATAGGAACTCACTCTTTTTTCTTTTTGTTTAATTATCCAATTGATCTTATTCTGTGAGAGTTTGGCAATTAAATTAAGGGAATTGTCTAGGTGTAAATGATATCGCCCTATGTATAGGAAATTATTTCGAGATATCACAACTTTAAAAAGAAATAGAAAATAATTTTTTCCTTTTTTTATTTTTTTAATATTTTAATAGGCAAAAATGGTAAGCAATTTTAAAACATTAAAAATTTTGCTTGAATTTAATAAAATATTAAAAATTTAAAATCATTACCTAAAAAAATAATTTTATTTTTTAAGTTCTAAAACAACAACATCCTTCACTGATTTCATGCTATTGAAAGGAACAACAATTCTTCCTTTTGCTTCAACTTCAAACTTTTTTGTATCAAGATCTTTTGCTGGGTTAATTAATAAATGCATTATATTTCCTTTTTCAATATCTATTACAACATTATCTATAGTTCCAAGAATTTCACCATCGGATGACATAGCTGTTCTACCTTGCAATTCTGTTATGAACATTTTCATTTTTATCACCTGGCATATTTTTGTATGATATTAGAAAGAATTTACAATATTTAAATATTTTTTCTATTTTTTATTTTTATATTGATTTGAATGACTTATTTAAAGTAAAAATCAATAATTATGAAGTAAATTCAATAAATGCATAATATTTTTCATATTTTATGGTATTCTGATAAAAAAGTTTAAATAAGACAAATGTCATACATTTAATCACTTCCAATTAAGGGAGGCAAAAAAATGAAAAGTATAATTAACAATGCATTGGGATACGATCCAGAGAAAGGAGCGCCACCTGTTCAGCAGAAACAGGAAACTCAAACAAATGAGGCAGCACAAATTGTGTCACCAGATGAAGAAGAGTTGAGAAAATTAGTGGAGCAATTAAAAGTAAATATAAGAATTGTAGGGTGCGGTGGTGGTGGGACAAATACTATTACTAGATTATCCACTTCTGGAATAGTAGGTGCAACTCTTATTGCTGCAAACACAGATGCTCCACATTTACTCAATGTAAAAGCAAACAGGAAGATTCTTCTGGGTAAGAGATTAACAAGAGGTCTTGGTGCTGGTGCAGATCCTAGAATAGGCGAAGAGGCTGCAAGAGAGGCAGATGAAGAACTTAGAAATGTTTTGCAAAGATCAGATATAGTTTTCATAACTGCTGGTATGGGCGGCGGAACAGGAACTGGTTCTGCACCTTATGTGGCACAGGTAGCCAAAGAGGTGAATCCAGGAACTCTTGTAATTGGTGTAGTAACTCTTCCATTTTCTGCAGAGGGAAAAGTGAGAATGGAACAGGCGTTATATGGTTTGGAGAAATTGAAAAGATATTGTGATACAACTATTGTAATACCTAATGATAAGCTTCTTGAAATAGTGCCTAGATTGCCACTCGACCAAGCTTTCAAGGTAGCTGATGAAGTATTAATGGAAGCTCTCAAGGGTTTAACTGAAATAATAACCAAGCCAGGTCTTGTGAATATAGATTATGCTGATATAAAGACTGTAATGGCTAACGGCGGCGTTGCAATGATAGGTATAGGAGAATCGGAAAATTCTTCTGATAGGGTAACTGAGGCTGTAAACGATGCTGTGAACTCTCCTTTAATAGAAGCGGATATAAGACAAGCTAAAGGAGCTCTTGTAAGAATAGTTGGAGATCCAAACATGAGCGTATCTGAAGCCCAGAAAGCTGCTGATATTATACAGAAACAAATAAGTCCATCTGCAAAACTAATTTGGGGCGCCTCAATTGATCCTGAACTTCAAAATAAGGTAAAAGTATTGATTGTAATAACTGGAGTAAAAAGTCCCTACATACTCGATGAGAAAGCATCATTAACAGATATGAAGAAAGCAGCGCATATTTCTAGTTTGGATACGGCTATTGACAATCTTTAAATTTTTATATTTTTTATTATTTTTGCCTCAGAATTAAAAATTTTTTTATACCGTAATTTCCTACTCATTTTATGAATTTAATATTATTATCATTTGGTATATTATTGATTTCCATTGGATTATTGTTTCTTGCAATAACATTTTTTTAAAAACAAATTTTTTATTAAATTTTGAAAAAACATACAAAGTTGATTATCAAATCTTAAATATTTAAAATAAATTTACAAGGAATCATAATTCATCAGAACTTTGGTCATGAAGTAGTTCTGGTGAGTGAAACTGCAATTGCAAGTGAGACCTTAGGATCAACGCAGATAGGTTTTATAAGTGCATTAGCTGAAAATATTCTCAATGATAGAATTGCGAATATATTTTTCAATGTTGATAGTGATGAAAACGGTATTGCAAAAAGGGCTCCATACGGACTGGCTAAGGTTGAGGCAAAGTTAAAGGGTCTAGGTATAGATGCCGTAATAGCGAGTCCATATCAACTGTACAAAGTAATTGTGGAAAGAACAAAAATGTTGGCATTTGTACTATGGATTGTTTGGATACAGCTACGGCTCAGGTATTGTTTATTGGATGATAAAACTTGCAGGATTACCTTATAATGGTCTTCCCTATATATCTAGATCTTTTAGGGATGTTCTAAAAATAATAAATAATTCATCCTACAGAAAAAGTTTCAAAGTAGTAGTGAGAGGGCCGGCAACCTGGCAGATATCTGATAGTAATATGTAGCGTGAATTAAATATTGATTATCTTTTTGATGGTGAATTTGAAACTGACGGTCCAAAATTTTTTGAAGATCTTCTTTCTGGAAAAGTCTTGCCAGATAGATTTTTTGCAAGGCCAGCAAATTTGGAAGATATACCACCAATAATTACACCTGCTAATGGTGGTATGGTTGAAGTAACTAGGGGATGTGGAAGGGGCCGCGCATTTTGCAGTGTAAATTTAAGCGGAATGATTAAATCTTTCCCATTTGAAGGGAATATTGAAAAAGAAATAAGAATAAACATTTAAAAAGGAAATGTAAAAGGTTTAGGTTTGCACAGTGAAGAATATTTCAGGTATGGTGTTAATGGCATTGATCCTAGACCAGAAAAAGTTATAGATCTTATAAAGAAAGCATACAAGCTTGTAAAAACCTATGATGAAGACAATACAATTTCTATAGATTTTTCAACTGCTGCAGTTGCTGTCCAGCATTCAAAACTTTTAAGGGAAGTTTGTGAATATGTGAATGAAGGAGGCAGAAAAACTTTCATTGAAGTTGGAATAGAAACAGGATCTCCAAGATTGATTGAAAAATTCATGAAGGGAAAGGTTTTACCATATAGACCAAGAGATTATCCAGATATAATTGAGAACGGAATAGGAATTTTAAATGATAACGGCTGGATTGTTGTTGGAACCATGATTTTAAATTTCCCTGAAGAAACTAATGATGATATAATCGCAAATTTGGAACTTTTGGACAGAATTAAAAAACTAGATGTATTAACATTTCCTCTTCCCTTGATTCCTGTTGCAACGTTCAGACAAAAAGGTTTCACTGCATTAGATGAAATTCTTGAAGATCCATTGAGAAGAGAATTCATTAAAAAAGCAATTATAAAGGCATTTAACAATGTTGAAGGGAACATAGATATATTGGCTTCAGGAACAAGGACAATTTTTGAAAGAGTAGCTATAAACATTTTAGGTCTTATATTCCTTAAAATGTTCAAGGATCGCATTGCTAGAAATGAAGGAAATATAAAATTAAAAAATTTTTAAATAATGTTTAGAAAATTATTTTAAATTCTTTGCATTATAAAGGCCCAATGATAGAAGAAATCATTGGGGTACTAGGTTTAATATTCTCTTTAATTCCATTGCTTCTGTTACCTTTGAAGGTAAGGGCAGGCATCTTTAAGTATATTCTTCTTTATTTATTTTTAATATTATTTTACATTTCATATCTTGGGTATTATTTTTTCAATAACGAATTTTACTTATTGCTTCTTTACATATTTGAAATGCTATTTTTCTTTAATATGTATAGATCTTACTTAGCGAAAGAGCTATTTTTGTCTTTGCCTTTAATTTATTATGTAAATGATTTAGCTCTAATTTTTTCTTTCTATTTTGCTACATTTAATCTTGCAGAACTGTTAAAAAATAAAAGGCAATACAAGAAAGTATCATATCTTGCGATATTTTCTTTAATTTTCTTTGATTTAGCAATAATTATTCAGTTACTTGAAATATTTTCAAGTCAAATATATATTTCGATTATTTCAGGCTCAATTTTCCTCGTTGGAACTTTACTTTTTGTATTGCCTGCCCTTAGGGTAGTGAGGAAGTCATGAGGAAAAACAGGTCTGAAAGCAGGATTATATTCGAACTTCTTGCTATTATTGACTATGAGCAGTGCACATCATCAACAATCATAAGAAAAGCGAATATACCATACAACAAATTTAAAGAAATAGAAGAGATACTACTAAAGAGGGAATTAATTACCAAGGAAACGAATGGGGATAAATCATATTATAAAATTACTGAAAAAGGGAAGGATCTTTTAAAGGGCTGGAGAAAGTTTAAAGAGCTCATGGAATTGTACGGTTTTGAACCATGAGGTCTTAATATGGAAAAAAGAATTTTCCATGCTACATCGATAATACTATCTAGATCCATATACGCGCTTAACTGGTATAATGTATCACCATTGTTCATTTTCATAGGACCATCACTGGCAATAAGCCTTTCACAATTAGGTCTTGTACCAACTTTCTTTCTTATAGGTGCAGGAGTTTTTCAAATTCCTGCAGGAATAATATCCTCAAAGATAGGGCCTAAAAAAACAGCAATGATTGGTATGTACATTCTCTCTATATTTACAATTCTTACAGGTTTTTCATGGAACATTTATTCAATATTAATTTTTAGGTTAATTGTAGGGATAGGTGCAGCATTTTACTTTTCACCAGCAATTGGTATTCTAAAAAATTTATTTGAGCAGAGAAGAGTTGGCCTTGCTATGGGCTTTTACAATGCAGCATTCAACCTTGGTGCGGGAATTGCTGTATTAACATGGAGTACAGTAGCACAGATCTTTGGATGGAGAGATGCTTTAATCATTTCAGGAGTAATTGGAATAATTATTACAATAGAAAATCATTTAACTTTGCCAGAACCTAAACAAGAGAAAACTGGCAAGTTAAGAGAAGTTCTTACAAATAGGAATGTAATTCTCCTTGGAATTGCCCTTGCAGGTTTCTGGGGTGCCTATTTTGCCACTGCCCAGCTACTTTTCACTTACTTAGTGAAGGAAAGAGAAATTAGTAATATTATTGCAGGTTCAATTTCTTCATTAATTCTTTTTTCTGGGGTGGTGGGTGGTCCTTTGGGAGGATACGTTCACGACATTCTTGGCAGAGGAAAATTGCTTCTTGCAATTCTAGGTATCATTTCATCAATTCTTATTTTATCAATTTTTATGGCAAGTACTATTCTTACATTTATTATAGCCATATTAATTGGCATAGTGGCAGTGAGTATTTTTTCAATACTTTATGCCATGCCTGCAAGATACAAAGAAATATCTGAGGAATATATACCTCTGTCAATAGGAATGATCAATTCATTGCAGATTTCAATAGGATCAATAGCACCTTTCTTGTTTACATATATATCAGATAAATTTTCTTTTAATTTTGGTTGGATATTTCTAGGCATTTTTGTTTTAGTATTTCTACCATTTTTGCTATTCATTAAATGAAAAATTTTCAAAAAAATTAAATTTTTTAAAACTAAACTTTTTATATTTGAATGAATTGCATCTTGTTTATGCAGTATAAATGGACGGTACTTACTAATACTATGTTAGGAGCTCTCATGGCTTCTATAAATATGAATATAGTAATGGTCACATTGCCAACAATATTCAGAGGTCTGAACATAAATCCATTCGCAGCAGGTGAATTCACATATCTGTTATGGATATTGATGGGTTATTCTATTGTTCTTGCTACTATTCTAGTTACATTCGGCAGAATTTCTGATATATTTGGCAGAGTAAGAATGTATACTTGGGGCTTTATTATTTTTACAATAGCTTCAATTTTATTATCAATAGTTCCAAGTGGAACAGGAAATACAGGTGCACTTCTTCTAATAATTTTCAGAATGGTTCAAGCCGTAGGCGGAGGATTTTTGATGGTTAACAGCACAGCTTTGATTACGGATGCTTTTCCTGTTAATGAACGTGGAAAAGCCCTTGGAATTAATCAGATTGCTTTCATTGTGGGATCTCTATTTGGTCTTATTTTAGGAGGATTTTTGGCAGGCTATGATTGGCATTTAGTTTTTATAGTCAATATTCCTTTTGCTGTAGCCGGAACATTCTGGTCAATATTTATGCTCAAAGAAAAGGCAGAAAAGCAGAGGATTAAAATGGATTACTGGGGTAATATTACTTTAGCTCTTTCATTGATTTTAATTTCCTTAGGATTTACCTACACGCTTGAACCTTATGGAAGTTCACAGATGGGTTGGGGAAGTCCCTGGGTAATAGCAGCATTTATTCTTGGCATTATATTCCTTATAATATTCATAATTATTGAAAGAAGAGTGAAAGAACCACTTTTCAATCTTTCACTTTTTAAGATAAGACCATTTACATACGGTAATTTAAGTTTGCTTCTCTCTGGTTTAGGCAGGGGTGCTGTAATGTTCCTTGTAATAATATGGTTGCAAGGAATTTATTTACCATTGCACGGTTATTCATACACTGAAACACCCTTCTGGGCTGGAATATACATGCTACCTATGCTTCTAGGCATGGTGATATTTGGTCCAATAGGAGGAGCATTAACAGATAAATATGGTGCTAGACCATTTGCAACTGCTGGAATGATAATTACAGCAGTAGCATTGTATCTATTAACACTTTTGCCATACAATTTCAATCTCCTAGAATTTGAAACAATCATGTTCATAATAGGCGTAGGCGGTGGCCTATTTGCATCACCCAATACAACTGCAATCATGAATGCCGTGTCTTCAAAGGACAGGGCATCTGCAAATGGCATGAGGATGACAATTAACAACATTGCAGCAACAATAAGCATGGCTATATTTTTTTCAATAGCAATTACAATTTTCTCGAATAATTTACCTAGCGCAATGCTTAAGGGTGCATTGAACGCAGGTGTTCCAGGCCCCATAGCAGCAATATTGTCTAAAATACCAGCATCTGGTCTTCTTTTTGGTGCATTTTTAGGAGTTAATCCTGTTTCTGCACTTCCATCCCAATTATTATCATCAATGCCAGTTAATGCACTTAAAGCTTTGGAATCCAATACTTTCATTCCAAACATTATAGGTCCATCGTTCATGACAGGTCTTTCATATTCAATATACATTGCTGTAGCCTTATCCATCCTAGGAGCAGTTTTCTCAGCTCTAATGGGTGAAAGATATGTTCATGAAGAGCACTATGTTCCAGAGAATAATGAAATGCCAAAGAATGTGCCAGGTGGAGTGAAAAATGGAAAACCATGAAATTTTGGAGAAAATAATCCAGCTAAAAAGAAATCTGGGCAGAATATACGGCTCTGTAAAATTAAAAACGTCCTTAAATAGGACGGAACTTATTATTTTTATGATAATAGGTGAAAATAATGGAATCAGTCCAGGTAAATTATCAAATTTAACAGGCTTTTCAAAATCATTAATTACTATTTCTATAACAAACCTTGAAAATGCTGGTCTTATTAAAAGAAAAAGGGCATCCGATAGAAGGAAAATAGAGATTGAGATCACAAAAAAGGGAATGGAAAAATTCTTAAAAATTAAGGATAATGTGGATAAAAATTTTAACAACATGATCTCCAAGTTAAGTAAAGAAGAAATAGAATCACTTTCACAATGTCTTGACAAAATGTTGAGTATAATAGAAAAGCTATAATATTATTTTTAAAAATTAATTTAAAAAATTATTAATAACATTTTTTCAATATCTCTTTGGGATGAGGCAATATGAACAATAGAGTATTGAACGCAATAGTGATTCTAGCGGTTGCTATCCTAGTTATATCAACACTGGGAGGAGCTTTAGCTGCAACGCCATCTCATACAGAAACACAGACATACAAATCCCCGACAATTCTTCAGGGTATTCAGAACAGTGAAAAATTACCATTGGAAAAAAGGATCAAACAGGTTCTGAGCGCGGATAAAATACCCGCTAAATATGCATTTTTACCAAGCATGGAAAAAAGATTCTCTTATAATGGAGAACAAGTAACACCTCTGTACACACAGGCACCTGCGCCTATGGGTTTAGGAGATTTTGGTTTGAAATTAGGTAGTAATGGTCAGTGGGTACCATACACATACTCCACATCAAGCTTTGAGGCATCAATTCAAGTAAACAGCCTGAACGATTTTTATATGCTTGATGGAGCTCCGTATAGTGTAACATTCCAGTTGAACACCGTTTTGAACCATGTAACGCTTTTCGGAAATTCTAGCTATGTATTCTGGAATCAGAACGTGGTATTTTATTCAGCAAGGACACAAGAACTGACTTTTCTTGACAATATATGGAATTTCTCAAGCTCCGCTTTTTACATGAGCCCTAATTCAATTTATTCAGGCTATGGAACTCTTGTACCAGGAACATTTTATTATGCAATAGGTCCAACATTCAAAGTTTCATATCCATTCACTGTGAATCTTTATCTTAATTCAACAGTAATAAATGGAGATACTGCAGTTTATTTCAATTACACTGTTATTTATTCAAACGGTACATCTGTATCTAACTCTTATGATAGAGTGCTTTTCAATTCAACATATGGGATGCCAACAGGCTATGTTGCACCTAAGCCTTATTATCTCGTGAGCGGAAGTGAAATAACACCAAATGGATATTTACTGAATGATGCAGAAATCATGATAGGGGGTCCAGGCGGTGGTAGCACAGCAATGATATACAATATAAATGCGATGATGAACCTTTATTACTATAGTGGATCAACAAAGTCATACCACAATGTTCCTGCTGCATTTGATTTTGGTACGGATACAGGAGAAACATCTGAAGGCGTGGCAGTTTCATGGATAGGAGAAACTGCTATTTTGAATGCAGGACCATCATTCCTGTATGGCATGTGGAATGCTTCAACATCCAATAAAATGGAATCATTCAATGGTTATGTGAATCCATCAAATGCATTCTTGTTTGTTTCCCAGGGATCTGAATTCAATGAATCATTATCAACATGGGCACCTCTTTCAATAACCGGTCAGTATTCATTTACATTACCGTATGGTAATTATAGTGCATATCTATTAATGAGCAATTATAATCCTCAAATTATAAACAATATGGGAAGTTTATTAAACGTTAGAATGACCAAGAATATGAGCATGGGAATTTACACACCTTTATATGCCTTCAGTAATTCTCAACTACAATATATATCATACTCAGGAAATGGTAGCGCAAACAATCCATTCTTAATATTTAACAATCAGTATTCATCAATAAATCCAATATTCTCACAATTCAATGATTATGCATTTCCATCATTCTCTGGTGTTTTAATAGCAAACACAAACCTTTACGTGGATCTTGAAAATATGCCATCTCTAGAAATTGTATATCCAGAAAGTTTATATCCATTCCTTAACCATTATGTATTGCCAGTTACAAATTATCTTAATTATGAATTTTATAATACTTCATATCTATCGCTTGTTGATACTCAAATGATATCTGGCTGGTTTTCAGCACAGCTGAACGAGGAACCAATTCTTGCATCCGTTCTATTCTGGAATTCAACTCATGATCTCATTGCTAACAATAACTTTTACAGCATGGGAATATCATTGATGTTCTACAACAATAATGCAACAAAATCAAATAATGTGATTTGGGGCAATTATTTCTATCAAAGTCCATATGTAACTACACTTTATGAACTTGTTCTTGCTTATGCTAGGACTCCAACGGGATTGTATTTGTATTCTGGCGGTAACTTAATTTACAACAATTATTTCGAAGTACAAAATCCAGCTATAAATCCGGATTGGAATATATATTGGGGAGTTCAAACAATTTATTTCAATATATGGAACATATCCAAGGAACCTTTAAGTTATTCTATGGACTTTAATGGATTTACATTAAAAGGAAATGTTTTAAATACTGGCTACCAAGGAGGTAATTTTTGGTATAATTTCAACGGAAATGTTCCTTTCAATGATCTCGGTTTAATTGCATCTGGCGGTGATTCTTTACCCTTGGATTTCACGCAGGTAAATCTTACATTTGTGGAGGCAGGACTTGCACCAGGTACTGTTTGGGAAGTGGCTGTAATAAATCCTGTAAATATGCTTACAGAATTGTTTGAATCTAATACAAGTACGATCGTATTTTATGTCTTACCAGGACTTTACTATGCATTGGTTTCCCCAGTAACAGGTTATATGCAAAATGTCTCTTTGGAAGTATTTAACGTTGTATCAAATCAGGTTATGTATGTAACATATTCAAAATTATATACAGTTACTTTCTATGAGACAGGTATTCCAAACGGAACACCCTGGTCTGTGACAATGAATGGTTTAACATTACAAAGCACCTCGAACAATATTACATTTAATGTTACTACAGGAAATTATTCCTACCAAGTTTCTGAAATTCCGGGATATGTAGCAACACCGTCTTCAGGATATATAAATGTAGTGAATTCAAGTGTGTCCCAGAACATATTATTTAAACCTGTACTTTATAATGTAACATTCACAGAATCAGGTCTTTCATCAGGAACTTGGGGAATAACAATAAATAATGTAACAAAGACCGCCTCAGCAGGGAATAGTATAACATTTACATTGCCAAATGGCACTTATAAATACAATGTAAATCAAGTAAATGGATATCAGAGCAATGTTCAAAATGGGTACGTTTATGTTAATAATGGCGCTTCGCCTGTAAATATTGTATATTCAAAGATTCTTGTCAATGCAGTATTTACAGAATCCGGTTTACCCGCAAATACAGCCTGGTCAGTAGAAATAAATTCACAGGTATATACAACCATTAGCAACACTCTTCAGATATCATTGCCATATGGAACTTATAATTATAATGTAATATCACCTGGATATATTGCAACTCCACCATCAGGAACATTCACAATAAATGGTACACAGGTAACATTTGGTATATCGTTCACTCAGGCAAAATACCAGGTAATGTTAGTTGAATCAGGCCTTTCTTCGGGAACATCTTGGGGAATAAACGTCGCAGGATCTTCATATACAATTAGGAATGCATCCATGACATTATCATTACCAAATGGCACGTATCCATTCTACGTGTATAATATTCCAGGATACAACATCACTCCAAATTCTGGTGAAATTGTTGTAAATGGAAATTCTGTTACAGAGGATTTCACATTTACAGAGTTGAACTATACAATAACATTTTTTGAATCTGGTCTTCCATCAGGATCAACTTGGTCAGTCACATTAAATGGAGTTACAAAATCATCGTCATCAACAACAATAACGTTTACTGAGCATTATGGTACATATTCTTATACAATTAATTACCCAACAGGTTATACATCATCAATAACATCGGGAACAATTTCTCCTGGAATGCTAACAGTAAATCCAACCATTACATTACCAACATATTCAACAGGATTATCTGCATTGGATCTAACATTGATAATAATAGTTATTATTCTAATTATAATAGTGATTGTGGAAGGAATTTATCTCAGCAAAAACAGGCGTAAGGAAGGAGTAAAGCCATGGAATGAACCAAAGGAGGAAAACAAAGAACAGAAATAAATTTTTATTTCTTTTTTTATTTTTTTAAATATTGGGATTTAGTTTTACAATAATAAAAACAGGGTGATCAATATTTTTTAATTTAAAAAATTAATATTATAAATTTAATTATTTTAAAAAAATTTTAAAAAATAGAAAGAATTTAATTTTAATATTATTTCACATTTAAAAAAATAATTTTTCGTTTATAGCATAAAAACATATTTTACAGTAAGATATCCAGAGATTAATAACAATATAATGTAAATGGGTAAATTCCATCTAAATACCTTTGATCCATCCAGTGGAGGTATTGGCCAAAGATTAAAGAATGATAACCATATGTTAATCATGCCAATGAACTGTGCTATTTGACTGCCTATACCCTGAAGAATATAAGATATTGATATAAAAAATATACCTAGGATTAAATTGTATACAGGACCACTAGCAGCAATTTTACCATTAGTATTTTTATCAACATAACCATAAATATTTGTCGCTCCAGGAGCTGCAAATACTATGCCAAAAAAGCTTGTTACCAAGGCTATTAAAAGACCAAGATTCCAGCGTTTGAATTCAGCATAATAATCATACTTAAATGCTGTAAATTTATGGAGCATTTCATGTCCAACAAAACCTGTTAAAACTGCTAATAAAGAAACTAGAAAATAGATTGTAAAAGATAAAGGAGAAACCCTAAGACCAAAAAATGCTAATGTAAATGCAATGCTAAGTATAATCGTTGCTATAATAATATCGAAAATTTCCTCTCTTCTAAAACGAACTTTCATTATTTAATCTCCGAGCAACTGTTTAGCAGCTTTTATTGGGACCACGCAAATTACAGTCATGTCTTCATTTGCATGAATTTTATGGAAAATAGTTGGTGGGATATAAATGAATTTACCATCTTCTAAATCTTTTTTTTCATTTCCTATTGTTACCTCTCCTTTTCCATGTAAAACAAAAATTTCATGCTCGTAATCATGTGAATGGGCAGGTGTTTCTTTTCCTTTATCAATTGAAATATATCTCATTGAAAATGTGGGTGCGCCATCTTTATGCGTAATTAACCATCTTATTCTTGCCCCTCCCTCCATTTCCATTTCCTGTATCTCTTTATAGGATTTTACAAGGCCATTATTTTTGTTTGCCATAGTTATGG
Organism: Thermoplasmata archaeon; assembly: GCA_023261755.1. Classification (GTDB taxonomy): domain Archaea; phylum Thermoplasmatota; class Thermoplasmata; order Thermoplasmatales; family ARK-15; genus ARK-15. Next base: position 15,150 of record JAGDXS010000021.1, read on the forward strand.
TAAGTGTTTATGAGTTTTTAATTTTTTTCCATATTTCTGAAAAATACATAATACAAAATTGGATCTAGTGTAGATAATAAACCAGCTGAAACAAATGCTAATGCAAACATTTCAATAGTGAATAGAAATCCGCCTATTGAGCTTGCAATACCATATGGGAGTCTACGGAATATACCAGTAATGCTTGATCCTCTTGATCTTTCATTTGGTGAAAATATATTCATAGAAAAATTCTGCCTTATGGGTAGGGCCATTTGATAAAACATTGTTCTCAAAATAAATACCAATATTGCAAATAATAAAGGAATAAAAGGGATTATTACAAGCAAAATTGATCCTAGAAACCTAAAAATTACAATGCTCTTAATCGTGCCAAGAATATTTTCAAAGTAGGTGGAAAACATAACAGCAATGCCAGAGAATATGTAAGATAATGAAAAAATTAAAGAAATTTGAAATGTTTTTAAACCCATATCCTGGAACCACAATGAAATGAGAGGTAGAACAATTCCTAGACCTAGGCTACCAAACATCCCTGCCATTGAAATAAACAAGATATTTTTACCAGATTTAACAGGAAGTACCTTTTTTTCTTCATTATTTTTTACTTGCATATCTTTCATACAAAATGTAATTATTGTTGAAATAAAGGCAAGGAATAGAGCAATCACAAATAGGATGTAATAGTAATTTTCCAATTCGCTTGATGTTAAAAATGAGAATAATCCTCCTGCTACAGAAGAAAAAGTCCCAGCCGATGTAAGAAGGGAATAAACCTTCGTTCGTTCATTTTTTACTCTTTCTGCTACAAGTGCATTAATAAGTGGTGCAACAGGTCCCCCTCCTGCACCACCACCTACACCACTGAATGAAACTCCGAAAACAGCACTTATAAAAAGAATGATACTATTCTGTGTCAATAATAATATTAAAAGAAGATAAATAGACATTGAACTCATGATTATGAGCATTTTTTTTCTTCCATAAAGATCTCCAAAAAAGCCTGATATCAATACAAGAATTGAGCTGGATATTGTTGCAACAAGAGCGTAAAGACCAACGCCAAAATCTGAGAATCCTGTGTATCTTAAATATAAAGGCAATATAAAGCTCAGGTATCCAAAATAGAAATTCCTGAGTATTCTTGTGATAACAAGAATTTTGATATCTCTGTTTCTGAGAGCTTCCACAGCTTTTCCTAAATAAATATTTTAGTATTAAAGTTTTCTAAAATTTCTTTATTTTAAGGATTCTTCTTTTTAAGAAGAATGGTAATTTTAGAGTTGAAAATTTTTTCCTTATATCATCAATTTCTAAATTTTTAGAACATACAATGATCATGTTATTTTCGATAATGGTTGGCCCTATGCTATATAGATCAAAATATTCGTCAGCATAATTTTTCAATGCACCTATTTTTAAAAGGCCATACGCATTTAATGCATAGTTAATAAGTAATAGGCCATCATTTTTTAATGCATTGTAACTTCCGAGAAAAAAGTCTTCTGAGATGAATTTTTCTGGTATCATCCTTTCCTGGTAGGCATCCAGTATTATTATATCATAGGAATTGCTCTTTTTTATTACGTAATCGTAACCGTCACCAATTATTATTTTTTCATTCTTTAAATCTATGAACTTCGAGGCCATTTCAACACACTTTTCATTTATTTCTACAGTTTCTATTTTTATTTCATTCTTGAAAATTTTTCTTGCTTCATATAAAACAGTACCTCCACCAAGACCTATCATTAGAACATTCGGGTTTTGAAATAAGTAAAAGAATGGGATGAATAGATCCCAGTAACCATGGACAAAAACTTTTTTTCTATCTATAATCGAATATACAGTACCATCATATTCAAGTACATTTTTACTTAGGAATTTTTTCCATTTCCATTTATCCTGATTATGCATTAAGAAAGTATTTTAAATACGGAGAAAAAGTTTTCCATTGAATAATCTTTTATAAAAGGGTTTTATTTTGGTGTCATTAATCAATATGGTGAAAAAATGATTTACGTTGCCCTTGTAATTTTCATTCTTACATACGCACTTATTTCAATAAGAAGAATGCGTGGATCAAAGTTAACTAGACCAACCTCAGCACTGTTTGGGGCTGCATTGATGATTGTTTTTGGTATTGTTTCAATATCGCAGGCTATTGAATCAATTGATGTGAGCATAATATTCCTCCTCATAGGAATGATGACCATAGTATCAATATTTCAGATCTCAGGATTCTTTAACTGGGCTGTTTCCAAGCTTGTTTCATTTTCAAAAACTTCAGGTAGGCTTTTTTTAATAATTTCATTTAGCACAGCTTTTCTATCTGCATTATTCCTTAACGATGCTGTTGTTCTATTTTTCACACCAATAATAATGAAAATTTCAAAGGAAACGGACATAAATCCAGAGCCTTTTCTTTTGAGTGAAATATTTTCAGCTAACATTGGAAGCGTTGCAACTGAGATAGGAAATCCTCAAAACGCTTACATAGCAATCGAAAGCCACATACCATTTTTTTATTATTCTGAATTTCTCCTTCCAATATCCATTATTTCATTACTAATTTCAACATTTATTATTTATGCGTTCTATAAAAAAGATATGAAGAGGAAAATAGAATCTGAAATAAAAGAGAATGGTATAAGGCATAAAAATCTCCTTTACACTGGAATATTTACAATGATTGGAATTTTAATATCTTTCTTTTTTGTTCAGGACATTGCATTTGTACCTTTCTTAGGCGCATCATTACTTTTGTTTTTAACACCATTAATTGCCAATGAAGATCCTAGAAGAATAATCAAGGAAATTGATTGGGGCATCATTCTATTCTTTGTTGGTCTGTTCATTGTTTTAGAAGGCGTGAACGTTTCAGGCATACTTTCAGATATGATAAAATTTTTTAACAGTTATGGAATGCCTTTATCATCAGCACCTTGGTATGTTGCATTCGTAACTATACTCTCAAATTTAGTAAGCAATGTTCCGGCAGTATTGCTTTTATCACCTATCACACATGCAACAAGATTTTGGCTGGCACTTGCATTATCATCAACACTAGCAGGGAATGCAACGATAATTGGAGCTGCTGCTAATATAATTGTTCTTGAGATCGCAAATACATATGGAGTTGATATAAACTGGATAAGATTTTCAAGGGTAGGTATTCCTGTGACGGTAATTACAATAGCCTTAGGATCCCTGATTCTCTTCTTCATCTAGTTCAGGCATATTTTTACCAAATTGTTTTTTAAGTATTCTCATCATTTTTCTATTTCCTTTCATGTTTTTCATTGCCCTTACCATGGTATTGAATTCTTTCAATAGTTGGCGAACATCTTCTGGGCTTGTTCCTGATCCTCTTGCTATTCTTTCTATCCTTGTGCCTTTTATAATTTCTGGATTCTCCAGTTCCTCATAAGTCATTGAATCAAGAATTACCCTATACTTATTCAATTTCTGTTCAGACTGTTCCATGAATGAACTGTCTATTTTTTCTGCACCTGGTAAAGAGAATGTTGGAATTGAATTAAGCATCTTTTGAAGAATGCCTGGCTTAGACATTTGTTCCCATATATCGTACATATCTTTTAAATTAAATTTTCCAGACATCAATTTTTCTGCAGTTTCCTCTGCTTTTTTCTCGTCTATTTCCATTTCTTTTGCTGTTTCCAATAGTGTTTGTAAGTCACCCAAACCTAAAATTCTTGAAATAAATCTTTTTGGATCAAATATTTCAAGATCTTCAAGATGCTCCCCTGTACCTATAAATGCAATTGGCGCACCAGTTTCAGCCACAGCACTTAAAGCACCTCCACCTTTGGCAGTGCCATCCAATTTTGTGAGAATTACTCCGGTGATGTTAACAGCATCCTTGAAAGCCTTCGCTTCTCTTCCTGCAAGCTGTCCAATTGTTGCATCAAGAACGAGGAAAATTTCATCAGGTTTAATAAGATCCTTTAAATCTTTTAGTTCCTGGATGAGATCCTCTTCAAGATCATGCCTGCCTGAAGTATCAAAAATTATTACTTCATCACTCCTAGCTTCAGAAAGAAATGCTTTAACTATTTTTCTAGCATCCCTTTCACCTTTCATTGAAAAAACAGGTATATTTAACTGCTTTCCAATCTGTTCAAGTTGTTCACTTGCTGCAGGTCTGTGAACATCACAAGCAACAAGGTGAACAGGCAGTCCTTTTCTTTGGAAAAATCTACCTAATTTTCCTGCAGTAGTTGTTTTTCCGTGACCGTATAAGCCAACGAGCATAATTTTTTGAGGCCTTAGTTTAATTTCCTTCTCCTTTCCTAATAGTGAAACCAACTCTTCGTAAATTATTTTAATAATGTAATTCCTTGGGCTCATGCCTTCGGGTGGCTTTTCATTCATGGCCCTTTCCTGAACCTTTTTGGAAATATTGAGAGCAAGCTGAACATTTACATCACTTTTTAGAAGAGCTCTTTGTATATCCCTAACAAGGTCTTCAACAATATCCTTATCTATATAGGATGCCTTTGTTATTTTTCTTATTGTTTCCTTTAAAGATTGACTTAAATTTTCCAACATTGAATTTCACACTCTTTTTTTATATTTTACCAAGAAATTTAAGTGCATTTTTCTCCGATATATTTTCAATTATTTTTTTATCAACGCCCTTAGATTTTAAAAATTTAACAGTTTTTGGCACAGACAATGAATCGCTTGGGCTTAAGTTTGCCACGTCGCTATTAAGCATTCCATTTTCAAATTTTTCTATGCTGTTGAAAACATCTTCTGGTTTTAATCTCCCCTCTTTTACAGTTAAACCATAGTGATACCCTTTTTCATTAATCATTGAAATAATATCCATATTTGCATGGTCTATAACAACAAGATCTGGATTTAAATTTATTTTTTCTATTATATTACTCTCTTTTTTAAATATTTCAACCCTATTTTTGAATGGAGTATGCGCTATAATAGGCTTATCATATTTCTTGGCAATTTTAACAATTTCTTGAAAAACTTCCTCCTCTACTTTTCTATCGGAATTTATACCTACTTCACCCAGTGCAACAACGTTCTCATGGCCTAGATAACTTTCAATTATGGAAAGGCCCTCCTTCCAGTCCTGTGGAATATTCGCTGGATGAATTCCAACTGCAATAAAAAGTTCTATTCCGTTTTCTTTTGCATTTTTTTTATAAACATTTAAAAGATTTGAAATTTCATCCGCATATGTTTTTATTGTGGATGCTCCAGACCCTACGGCACATGTTACTATTTTATCTATGCCCGAAACAGCCATATTTTCCAAATCCTGGTAACTTGCAAGCTGTATATGGGTATGCGAATCTATCATATTAAATAATAATGAGTGCTGGTTAATAAATTTAGTTGAAAAAGGATTAATAAATGATATACTTTAAATTTAATATGCTAAGTGAAAGGCAAAGGAAGCTTATTCTTATCACGACATCACTAGCATCCTTTTTAACTCCATTCTCATCCAGTGTAATTACTTTTGCAGTACCAAGAATAGGGGAAATATTCAGGGCAAATTTTTTTACAGTTGTATGGGTACCATTGGCATATTTAATTCCTTTACCATCACTTATGATCCTATTTGGAAGATTATCTGATATTTATGGAAGGGTGAAACTTTTCAGATTAGGCTTTATAATATTTTTAATTTCAATGACATTAATTATATTTTCAGTTAACATATATATGCTCATCTCCTTGGTATTTCTTGCTGGAATAAGTGGGGCATTAATTGGAACAAATGCAACAGCCATAATTAGCCATGTTTATCCAGCTAATAAGAGGGGAGGTGCCCTTGGCATAAATGCAATGTCCGTATATTTGGGCCTTACTTTTTCACCTTTTTTAGGAGGTGTATTAATTCAATTTTTCGATTGGCAATCTGTTTTTCTTGTTACTATTCCCATAGTTATCACAGCTCTTTTAATATCAATCTTTTCCCTGAGAGATATAGATTTTAAAAATAAAAAGGAAAATCTTGATGTCATGGGTGCAGTGATTTTCACATCTTCCCTAATTTCAATTGTTCTTTATTTGAGCTTCTCGGAAATTTATGGTTGGTTTTCAATGATTTTTCTCCTTATTCTTGGAATAACTCTTTTAATTCTTTTCATTTTTTATGAAAGGAAGGTAAAAGAACCATTGATAGACATTTCATTATTTACCAAGAATAGAACATTTGCAGCATCCAATATATCGGCATTTCTTAATTATATAAGCACTTATTCCATTGTTTTCATTTTTTCAATTTATCTTCAGGTATTTTTGAAATATTCACCATTTCAGGCTGGAATGGTATTAGTTGCAGATCCCATCTTTATGGTTATTTTTTCACCTATAAGTGGTAGGCTAGCGGATAAATATGGCTCAAGGATCATGGCATCTCTTGGAATGACTGTGATTGGAATATCTTTCTTAATCCTGTCATGGATTAAGATCACAAATGTATACGATATAATTATACCACTTAGCTTTATTGGAATAGGCTTTGGATTTTTCACAGCCCCAAATACAAATTCTGTAATGGGTTCTGTACCCAGGGAAAGATTTGGTATTGCCTCTGGAACTCTTGGCACGATGAGATTCACGGGTCAAATTTTGAGTATTTCTGTAGCAAGTGCTATTCTATCAAATGCACTTCCAAGGAAAATTCTTTTGGGCATTTTTACAGGCATTATGCAAAGTGCATCCGTAGTTTATTTAAATGAATTTATTTCAGGTTTTAAGATCGCCATGCTTTTCTCAGGATTAATGAGTTTATTGGGTGCCTATGCATCCTTACTGAGAAACAAAAATGCATAATTAGATTTATCTATTCCATCTTATTGTAAGCTGTATGCACATTCAAGTCAATGATATCTCAAAAAAATACGATACAAAAGTATTTGCTTTAAAAAATATAAGTTTCGATGTAAATTTAAGCGGCATTCTAGCAATAATTGGAAAAAATGGTGCAGGGAAAACAACTCTAGTTAGAATACTTTCAACACAGCTTCTTCCAACGTCAGGTTTGGCATTCATTGATGGATATGATGTAATTAAAGAACCTCAAAGGGTAAGAGAAATTATAGCAGCAGTACCGCAAGAGGCTAGAGCCATACCATGGTTAACTCCAATACAAACAGTTTCATCATATTTAATGTGGCGCGGTCTTTCTTACAGAGAAGCAAGAGAAAAGGGAAGGGAAGCTCTAAGGATATTAGGTCTTGAAAAGGTTGAAAATGAGAAAAACAGAAAACTCTCAGGAGGTCAAAAGAGGAAGGTTCTTGTTGCCACGGTACTAGCAAGTGAAGCACCACTAATATTCCTTGATGAACCTACTACAGGTTTGGATTACCTTTCAAGAAAGGAGCTTTGGGAACTTTTAATGGAAATGAAAAAGAATAGGTTGATAATTTTAACGACACATTATTTAGAGGAAGCTGAAATTCTTGGTGATTTAATAGGCATATTAGATAAAGGAAAGCTTTTGGATTTGAGCGACATACAATCATTAAGAAGTAAAATGGAATACCCTTACAGCATAAAAATTTATGATCGTGATATCAAAATGGTAGTAAATGGAATTGTTAAAGATGTAAGTGATGGTTTACAAATATTCACAAATGAAAAAAATGTTTATGAAATAATACCAAAACTTCTAGAAAAGAAAATTAAGTTCAGTGTTCAAGAAGTCTCCTTGAGCAATATTTTTGAATTCTTTGTTGAGGAAGGTGTTCAAGATGAAGAGGTACTTGAGCCAAATAATGGCTTCAATTCTGGTTAATTCCATTTATGCAATGATAAATTACCCTGTTGTTTTGATAAACACTCTACTTGCGCCACTTTCAATTCTAGCAGTTGTCACATTTGCAAGCCATGGTACTTTGTTGCCAGTAGCAGCATTGGGTGCTCTTATTATGAACATGGTACAGAGCGGTACATCTATGCAGGGTGATCTTTCACACTTAAAAAATGATATGAAATTGCAGGATATGATTGTTAGTTCTCCTACGTCTGCTGGAATATATATCCTTGGCATGGCAATTTCTGAAATAGTTTATTCAATTCCCACATTAACACTTTTGCTTATACTTAATTTCATATTTGTAAAAATCTCCATTTTTGGCTGGCTAACAATATTTTTAGATATGATTCTTATTTTTACATTTTCCATTTCCTTAGGATTTTTCTTATCAACATTATCTTCAGATATTGTTCAATCATGGGCATTTTCAGGAATAATTTCTCCACTTCTAACTACGATTCCACCTGTATACTATCCTATAACCTATATACCCTATCCATGGAGATACCTTTCTTATTTATCTCCAACAACATATGCAGCAGAAATAGCTCAAAGTGCAGCAGGATATGTTAAATTAAACTTGATAAATTTTGCTCTAACTTGGATAATACTCATAATATTCACAATATTTATATTTGTCATTGCATTAAAAAAATCGAGATGGAGAGAAATTTAAAGGAACAGTTTTGGAATATTTTTGTCAACATCTATTACTAGGACTTTTGGATCCTCACCTTCAGCAAGCCAGCTTAGTTCCTTTAGATCATTTCCCGCCACCTGTGATTGAATGCCAAAACTTTGTGCAAATCTTTCTATTTCTAGTTCAAATTTTAAGAATGGTGAATTTTCCATCTCAGGGTAATAGCTTTTAGCGAAGCTCCTTAATATATTGTAGGCATTGTTTCTTAAAACAACAATTTTTAAAGGTATATTATATTTTTTCAAGGTCCAGAGTGTTTGCATTGTGTACATAAAGGATCCATCACCTATTACCAGGAGAACTTTTTTATTTTGCATGGCAATGCCTGCAGAAGCTGGCAAACCCCAACCCAACTGACCGCTTTTTGCAGTGAAATACCCTTTGCTTTTATAACCTAAAATGTTTCTTAGCGTATACGATGCTGAGATTGATTCGTCAACTATAGTATAATCCTTAAAGAATTTTTTAGTTTGGTACATAACATAGTTAAAACCCAATGAAGATCTTTCATTGGCTATTTTTGTTGCAAATGTAAGATCTTTAGGTCTAGAATAATTACATTTTTTCTCAATATATTTCATTGATTCTTTTAAAAATAATTTTGGATTCATTTGATAGAAATTACCCATTTTTGGTGAAATGTTTAATCCAATGAATATTAAATCTTTACCTGGTAAAATAGGAGAAGGAAGGTATGGGTATAGGGTAATATCACCACCTATGAAAACAATAAGATCATTGTTCAAGAGAGAAAGATTTATTAGAGTTGAACCAGGCATGAGATCCCCTGCAAAAATTGTATTTTCTGTATTGAAAACTGCTCTGCTAGAAAGAGGCTCACCAAAAACAGGGCATCCAAGTTTTTCTGCAAATTCTTCAGCTTCTTTGAAGGCATTGAATATGTCTATTTCATAACCAAATACTATTGCAGGGTTTTTTGCTCTCATAATTTTTTCTGATATTTCCTTAACCGCTTCAATGTTTATCAATTCATAGGAAAAGTTAAAATCATCCATTTTAGAATAAGTTCCATCCATGTCCATTATGTTCATTGGAAGTGACAAAAATACTGGTCCTGTGGGAGGTGTTTGAGCTATGAGCTTAGCCCTTTTCATAGCTATCTCTATATCATCCACATTCCTCAATTCATATTTGAATTTTACAGCATCTGAGATCACATTCTCTAAATTATAATATAGAATAGGTTCAAGAACCATATGTCTCATATCCTGCTGTCCTGCTGTTATTATTAAGGGTGTATGGTTCATTTTTGCAGTATATATGAATGCCATCGAATTTGCAAGGCCTGGAAGTGTGTGAAGATTTACCATTTTCACTTTGCCTGAATACTGTGCAAGACCATCAGCCATGCCTACAGAGATTGAATCATGAAGAGTTAAAATATAGGATTTAATATTTCTTAAGGCTGGAAGCTCAGTGGTGCCAGGATTTCCAAAAACAGGGTATAGATCTAGATCTTCTATTGCATTTGCGAAAATTTGAGAACCTCTCATCTTAAATCACCCTATAAAGGGGCTCCAAACCTTGCACATACCTTAGAACATTTGAAATTGTTTCAGTAAGAAATCTTTGCTGGCTTTCAATTGTCACACCTGCAATGTGAGGTGAAAATATCGCATCATCCATCTTAAATATTTCAGAATTAAAATCCGGGGGCTCTTTTTCGTATACATCTATACCTACCTTTATATTCTTTTTCTTCATTGCATTTATAAGCGCTTTTTCATCAATTATTTCTCCCCTTGCGGTATTTATTAGAATTGCACCATCCTTCATTAATGAAAATTCTTTTTCTCCAAACATTTTCCTTGTTTTTTCAGTCAATGGAAGATGAATTGAAATTATGTCTGCATTTTTTAATAAATCATTAAATTCCATGTATGTTAATCCATATCTTTCCTCCTCTTCAGGAGCAAGTCTTCTAATATCATAATAAACTATGCCTACATTGAATGGCAAGAGTCTTTTTGCAAGCTGTATGCCAATCATTCCCATACCAACTATGCCGAATATTTTTCCTTCAAGATCTCTAGATCCTGTTAACATAGGCCATCTGTGATGCACTTTCATTTCCTCATTAAGGTTTAGCATATCTTTCAAGAAAAGGAGGGTGAACGCTATAACATGTTCTGCTACACTTTGTTTGTTCGCTACAGGTATGTTTGAAAGCATGATATTTTTACTTCTCAAATAATCAAGATCTACATTATCATACCCTGTACTAGCTACTTGAACAAATTTCAAATTTGGCATCCTATCTATTAAATTTTTATCAACCTTTGTAAATGTTGTTACGACGAGAATTTCTGCATCAGATTTTTCTATATCGGTGTTATTTATTATTTCCATATCTGGCAAAATCTGTGCAACTGTTTTTTTTACTTCCTCCTGTGGTATAAAATCGGGCAAAATTGTTAAGGCTTTCATAATTTAATTATGAATTACAATTATTAATATTTTTTCAAATTCTATCTTTTAAGTTAAAAAATTTTCAAAATATGCGGGTGCCGGGATTTGAACCCGAGGCTGAGCCGTGGCAGGGCTCTATGTTACCAAACTACACCACACCCGCTTAATACTTGAAAGAAAAGGTAGTTTAAAAAATTTTACATGGCCATTTTTAAGGAATGGCAAAAGATATAAATTCATTGACATATTTAATGTAATAAAATGGATATTGGAGATAAGATAGCCAATACTGTAGGCAGAGTTTACGAAAAAAGGCTATTGGATATTGTTAAATCTGGCAAGATACCAAACCATGTGGCAATAATAATGGATGGAAATAGAAGATATGCTCATGATCTTGGTCTTGATCCAGTTCAGGGCCATTATTTTGGAAGGGACAAATTGTATGAATTCTTGAACTGGTGTATTGAACTTAACATTAAAATTGTTACAGTTTTTGCATTTTCCACTGAAAATTTTAATAGATCATCAAGAGAGGTTGAAGCTCTTATGGATCTATTTGAAAAATCATTAGAGAAGGAACTAACAGAAGGAAGGATCCATAGGGATAAGGTTAAGGTTAAAATAATTGGTAGGAGAGATCTTCTTTCAGAAAGATTAAGAAAAAAAGTTGAAGAAATTGAAGATGTTACTAAAAATTATGATAATTATTTTTTAAATCTGGCAATAGCTTACGGTGGTAGAGAGGAGATATTGAAAGCCATAAGGGAAATAGCAGAAGATGTGAAGCAAGGAAAGGTAGAGCCAGATTCCATTGATGAAAATTTATTCAGAAGGCATTTATACACGGCAGATTTACCAGACCCAGATTTAATATTAAGAACATCGGGTGAAGAGAGAATATCAAATTTTCTTCTATGGCAAATAGCATATTCTGAACTTTATTTTGCAGATGTTTACTGGCCATCTTTTTCAAAAATTGATTTTCTAAGGGCGATATTATCTTACCAAAAAAGGTCCAGAAGGTTTGGAGTATAATTTTATATATTAATTTATTAATGAAGAGTTAATGAATAAAACGCATTATTATGGAGTCTACGAAAACAAGGGAAATTTATTCACAAAGAGCCTAGTTCCAGGTTCAGAATTCGGTGAAAAAACAATAAAGGAAAATGGAACAGAATACAGGCAATGGGATCCATTCAGAAGCAAACTATCAGCGGCAATAAAAAAGAATCTTAAAAATTACCCTTTCAGGGATAATACAAAAATTCTTTACCTAGGTGCTTCCTTTGGAAATACAGTTTCATTTTTATCAGATATATGTTTCAATGGGAAAATATTTGCTGTAGAATTTGCAATGAAACCTTTTGCATCTCTGATACATTTATCTGAGAGAAGAAAAAATATTTTTCCAATAATGGAAGATGCATCATTCCCGGAAAAATATAAGATTTTTATTGAGGATCCTGATGTTATTTATCAAGACATAGCCCAAAGAGATCAGGTAACCATCTTTCTTAATAATTTTAATTTATTTTCCAGCGCGAAATTTGGCTTTTTATTCCTTAAGACAAGGGCGATTGATGCCGTTACTGAACCAGAAAAAGTAATGAGGGAACAGATAAGAAAAATTAATAATGTTCAAGAAATACTCCCATTAAATCCATTCGAAAGGGACCATTACTTAATAGTGGTGAAAAGATGAGGGATAGAAAGATCTTAATAACAGGTGGGGCGGGTTTCATAGGTTCGCATATGGTAGCCAAGCTGCATGAAGAAAATGATGTAACAGTTTTTGATAATCTTTCAACAGGCAATTACGAATTCATTAAAAATTACAAAGTGAAATTTATCAATAGGGATATTACAAATTTTGAAGACATTAAATCAGCGATGAAGGATATTGATCTTGTTTTCCATTTTGCAGCCAATCCAGACGTTAGGAAAGGAGAAAAAGATTCCAATGTGGATTTGAAGCAGAATGTTATGGGAACCTTTAATGTTCTTGAGTCCATGCGCCTTAACGATGTGGAAGATATAATTTTTTCATCATCATCAACTGTTTATGGTGAAGCACCCATTCCTACCAGGGAAGATTTTGGTCCACTTGAACCAATTTCATTTTATGGTGCTTCTAAGTTAGCGGGTGAAGCATATATATCATCTTTTTCGCATATTTTTGGTATTAAGGGAATTTCTTTTAGATTTGCAAATGTCATTGGTCCCAGGGGTACTCATGGAGTTATTTACGATTTCATAAACAAATTAAAAAGGAATAATAATGAGCTGGAAATACTTGGTGATGGAACTCAGTCAAAATCTTATCTTTACATAGATGATTGCATTTCAGGCATGGTGTATCTATTCGAAAAGGATACAAAAAAATATGATGAATTTAATCTTGGAACTGAAGAACTTACAAACGTTATGGATATTGCAAAGATAGTTGTGAAAACCATGGGTTTGAAAAATGTTAAATTCAGGACCACCGGTGGCATTGAAGGGAGGGGATGGAAAGGAGATATAAAAACCATGCTACTTTCAATCGAGAAAGCGAAATCTTTCGGTTGGAAGCCTAAATATAGTTCAAGCGAGGCAGTAGAGTTAGCAGCAAAGAATCTAGTGGAGGAACTACTATGGAAATAACAAAAATTCCAACTGCAGTTGCTGCATTCGATAGCATAATAAAAGGCGGTGTACCTGAAGGCTCGGTTGTATTATTAATTGGGGAACCAGGAGCAGGGAATTGGGAATTTTCAATTACTTCTGCATCAAAATTATCAATTGCTAGAAAATATCCTGACAGGAGGAACACACTTTTGGGCGGATACCTTGAAAATATATACATTCCAGGAAAAACTTGCTATATTAGTATTACAAAAAATGAATCTGAAGTAAAAAGAATGATTGATCTCTCCCTGGAAAAAGATCTTTCCCAAGCCCTATTCGAAAGATTTATTATAAAGGATTTGTCAAATCTTTATTTTAAAAATAGTTTCATACCAAAATCATGGTCCAAGACAGGATCCATATTTGATCAACCTGAAGGAAAGGATATTCTCGAAGAAATAGTAAAATTTTTGAATGATAATGGAAATGATAGCATCATAATTCTTGATTCTCTTACTGATATTCTCACATCAAAGCAGATTAATGAATCAGCACTCATTGATATGATAAAAGGTCTTGTAAAAATATCTAAGAAATGGAACAGTATAATATATTTATTATTAACTGAAGGAATCATAGACACAAGACTTGAATTATTAATTTCCGACATAGTTGATGGTATTTTATCTTTCAAATGGTATTCTTCAGAGAAATATTCTTCAAGGTTCAGGTACCTATATGTTCCAAAATTCATAGGTGTCATGCCACATATAGAAGAGGAAAGGGTTATAAGGTTCAAAACACAGGTTGATTATTCAAATGGATTTATTGTTACATATACTGAAAAAATAAGGTGATTTAAAATGGAAAGAATTAAAAGTGGTATAAAAGGTCTTGATGATCTTCTAGGAGGAGGTATACCAAAGGGGCACACTATTGCAGTAATAGGTCCGTTCGGTGCTGGGAAAACAACATTTGGTTTGCAGTTTATTAACCAAGGTCTTCTGAACAATGAAAAATGTATTATAATAAGCTTGGAGGAAGAAAGAAATTCAATATTGGAATCTGCAGAAAATTTTTCTTGGAATTTTTCTAAATTTGAAAAAGATGGGGATCTCAAAATTATAAAATTAGATCCTGAAGATGCAAAATCTACACTAACGAGAATTGAAAGTGATATATCGAATGAAATAAAGGATTTTGGTGCAACAAGGGTAGTTTTTGATTCTGCTACTCTTCTTACCATGATGTTTAATGAAGAGCATGAAAAAAGGCACGTTCTATTTTCGTTGTCAAGTGCTGTTAAAAATGGTGGTGCAACTTCAATTTTTACAGGCGAGGTAAATGCAAACAACCATATGGTATCCAAAGACGGTCTCCTTGAATATGTTGTAGATGGAGTTATTTCTCTAGATATTATTCCAGTAAAAGAAAGATATGAATACAGACTCGTTTTACAAATATTGAAAATGAGGAGGACCTCGCATTCAAGGCTAGTCCATCCCTTCTACATAAAGGAAAATGGTTTGGAGGTATTAGCGTCTTTGGATCTATTCTGAAAATGATTCTCCCTTTTCAAAATTTTTCTGTATGTAATCTATGATCACACCTCTATCCTTTTTAAGGTGTGACTCATACCATTTTGTTATTATATTAAACAATATGTCATGGATGTCATCCAAGCTTGCCGATGCAACTGGTTTATCATAAAGTACATACTGAGTGAATACCCTCTTCCAGCCTGAATATTTGTAATATTTTTCTCCCTCGCAAAATTCAAATATCATTTTTATTCTTTCACCATCACCTGGATTGTAATACATTATCTTAAGTGAATCACCTGTTCTGCCCTGTTCTCTTGTTGTATCCGTAAATGTTATTAAATCAACAGCGCCGAAATTGAAGTCATCCTTCAATTTCCATACATTTGGAAAATCTGTGAATGTGGCCCATTGGGTGTAAGGTGGTTCCAAATTAAAATGAATGTTTATGTCACCAAATTTTAGATACACCTTCCAAAGATCCTGAATTAGAGTAGCATTTATGTCCTTCTTCTTTCCAGATTCCACATTTATTGATTTTAAAATTTCCTCTGTTTTCTTATCCAATTCATTTTCTAGCTTTTTAAACCAGTCCTCATTATCTTTATTTTCATTTGTTTTAGCGGTCATAAATGATCCCTGAATAAAGTAAAGATAATATATTTATATAAATGTTATGCTTATTTTTCTTTCAATTTATTAAAAAACAATATATTTAAAATTGCATTTCAAGGAATATGGCCTTTAATTTGTTATTTTCACCCGTAAATATAGGCAACATCAGGCTGAAAAATAGAATAATCTTTCCACCCATTTCTACAAATTTGGCTAACCCGGACGGAAGTGTAAATGAAAGTCTCATATATCATTATTCAAGAAGGGCGGAGGGTGGAGCCTCATTAATAATTCTTGAAAACATGTGCATTAGCTACCCCGAAGGAAAAAGTGGAGCTACACAGCCTAGAATAGATGATGACATTTTCATTCCTGGACTGAGCGTTATATCTAATTCCATTCATGAATTTGGAAGTGCAGCATTTTTGGAATTAACATATCCGGATGTTAAGGACATTAATCTCCTTTCAGAAAATGAATTAAATGATCTTGCAAAGAAATTTGCTCAAGCAGCATTAAGGGCAAAAAAGGCACATTTTGATGGTGTTGAAATTGAGGCTGCACACGGATTATTTATCAATAAATTACTTTCGCCTCATACAAATAAGAGAAAAGATAATTTTGGAGGGGACTTAGAAAATAGATCAAAATTTGTAAAAATTATAATAGATAATATTAAAGATTTGTGTGAAAATAATTTTCCTGTAACTGCAAGAATTCCAACAATAGATTTTGTTGAAAATGGCATAGATATTGAAGAAGGCGTTGAGATAGCAAAATTATTTGAAAAATTTGGTTATAAAGCGCTCCATGCTGATGTTGGTTTAGGTAATAAGGAAAAAAGGCTTGAACCTATGCAATATCCTGAGGGATGGAGATTATTTTTATCAGAATCACTAAAGAATGGAGGATTAAAAATACCTGTTATAGCCGTTGGAATGATAAGGAACCCAGAATTTGCAGAGAATATTTTAAAATCAGGTAAAGCAGATATCATAGCTCTTGGTAGAGCTCTTATAGCTGATCCCGATTGGCCTATAAAAGTGCAATCAGGAAGAATAAAAGAGTTAAAAAGATGCATAGGGTGCAGTGAATGTATAAGGGCAAGGCATGACGAAGGCACAGCAATTAAATGTGGCATAAATCCCAATGTGGGTAAAATAAGATCAAATGAAATTTTAATAAAAACTTCAATATCAAAGAGAATCTTAATAATAGGTGCTGGTATTGCGGGCCTCGAGGCAGCAATTACTGCAAAAATGCGCGGTCATGATGTTGAAATATGGGAAAAGGAAAATTACATAGGAGGTGCTCTAAGGCTTGCAGCGGTTCCACCTGGAAAAGAGAAATTGAACTGGCTCATAGAATATTATGAATATATGATAAATAAATTGCATATAAATTTAAAATTAAATATGGAGGCAAATTTAGAAAATATTGAAAAAATCAATCCTGATGCAATAATAGTTGCAACAGGGTCAAGGTGCTTCTTTCCTTCGATAAAAGGAATAAACAATAAAAATGTAATTTCATCAAGAAGTATTCTTTCTGGAAAAATAAAAATAGAGAATAGCAAGGTAGTGATAGGCGGTGGTGGCTTAGTTGGATGTGAAACTGCTTTGTATCTTTCAGAATTTGGAAATGATGTAACTGTTGTGGAGATGCTTCCAAAGTTATGCCCTGATATTGAAAGTTTGAGCAGGAAACATCTTTTAAGAGAATTGGAAAACCATAAAATTAAGCAAATTGTCAATTCAAGAATTAAAGAGATAAGGGAAAAATCAGTTATATCCGAAAACGCAGAATTACCTATGGATTATTTCATAGTATCCTTTGGCGGTATCCCAAACGATAAAATTTTTGAAGAATTAGAAAAAAAATATGAAACATACATAGTTGGTGATTCATATAAAGTGGGTAAAATAATTGATGCAGTTTCACAGGGTTACGGTATAGGAAAATTAATTTAATTATTTTAAAAATATTCATATAATTTGTTACCTTTTACTTACTTAGGTGGGTATATATGAAAAACGTGATCATAATGGGTGCAGCCGGTAGGGATTTTCATAATTTTAACGTCTACTATAGGGACAACAATGATTATAAGGTTGTTGCATTCACAGCAACACAGATACCAAATATAGAAAATAGAAAATATCCAAAGGAACTAGCAGGTAAACTTTATCCCGATGGTATTCCAATATATCCTGAAGAGGAACTTCCTGAATTAATAAAAAAACTCAAGGCTGATGAGGTGGTCTTTTCGTATAGCGATGTGAGCCATGAATATGTAATGCATAAAGCAAGTATTGCAATTGCAAATGGTGCTGATTTTAAGTTACTGGGTGCAAATTCCACAATGTTAAAAAGCAAGAAGCCTGTAATATCCATTTGTGCTGTAAGGACCGGATCTGGAAAAAGCCAAACAACTAGAAAAGTTTCAGAAATTCTTAAAAAGATGGGTAAAAAGGTAGTTGTAATAAGGCATCCTATGCCATATGGGGATTTGGTTAAGCAAAAAGTACAGAGGTTTGAAACATTTGAAGACCTGGATAGGCATGAATGCACAATTGAAGAGAGAGAAGAGTATGAACCTCATATAAAAAATGGAACAGTTGTTTATGCGGGAGTAGATTATGAAGCAATATTGAGAGAAGCAGAAAAGGAAGCTGATATAATTTTATGGGATGGAGGAAATAATGACATACCATTTTACAAGCCGGATCTCCATATAGTGGTTGCAGACCCACACAGGGCTGGTCATGAGATGAAGTATCATCCTGGAGAATCAAATTTAAGAATGGCAGATGTAATTATAATAAATAAAGAAGAAACAGCACCTAAGGAAGGTATAGATATAATAAGAGAACATATTGCAGAAGTAAATCCCAAGGCCATTGTGATAGATGCAGCATCTCCATTCTTCATAGAAAATCCAGAAATGATACGTGGTAAGAAAGTTCTTGCCATTGAGGATGGGCCTACGCTAACCCATGGAGAGATGAGTTATGGTGCAGCAGTTCTTGCAGCCAAAAAATTTGGTGCTGCGGAGCTTGTAGACGCTAAGCCATATGCAGTTGGAACTCTAATAGAAACTTTCAATAAATATAAACAGATACATAATTACTTGCCTGCAATGGGATACGGCGAACAACAGGTAAAAGATCTTGAAAAGACAATTAATAATACACCTGCTGATGTAGTAGTTTCTGCTACGCCAATCGACTTGACCAGGGTAATGAAAATAAAAAAGCCAATCGTAAGGGTAAGATACGAACTTGATGAGATAGGAAAGCCAGATCTTGAAGACATTCTTAAAAACTTTATTTCTAAACTTTAAATTTTTTTTAAATGCAAATTCTTACTTCAGAAGAGGCAGCAATAGCGTCGTCTCTTGTTACACTTTATTACGGTATAGTATATGAAAGAAAAATTTCATCCACAAGCATTCTTTTCAATTCAATGAACTTTTTTATAATTCTTGCATCCGTAAATCTACCAATAAGCGTATTCCTTGCTCTTTTAGCATATACTTTCGCAGGTTTTATTATTGTTAAAATGAAGTTGAGGAGAATATTCACATTCTTCAGCACAAAATCTTTTGGATCCCTAATGTTTGTAATAATTTTCGGATCCAATGGATATTTCTTTGGAATATACAACATTGAGAGTGTATTAATTTCCTGGGTAATAGTTGCATTAATTGTATATGCAATATATTTCATCGTGAAAAAATGAAAAAAAATCCTCTTGAAGAATTAATTAATAGAATCTTATGGAACAATGAGGATGCAATAATTACTTATATAGATAGAAAAAATGGCATTCATTTTAAAGAAATATCAGGAAAAGATATTGAAAAAGCAGGTACAGAATTTTTCTTTTTAAAGGATGGAACAATGATACCATACCATAGAATTAAAAATATTAAAATATCAGGAAAGGACATATATAAAAAAAGATAAATTTTTAATTTTCGCAATAAATAAAATTTGAATACATAAAACATAAATATAATAAGATCTCTCAATAATATATGAAAGAAAATGAAATATTTAAAGAATGGATTATTACAAATAAAAATGGATCATATTCTTCTTCAACTGTCAGCTTTGCAAATACGAGGACCTACCATGGAATACTTGTAAAGAAAATATCAGAGAATTATGATAGATTTGTTCTCCTATCAAAATTTTTTGAAAAAATTAAAAAAGATGGAGAAAAATTTTTCATTGATACAAATTTTTATCCAAATGTTATATATCCTGAAGGTTTTAAATACATAGAAAATTTTAAGGTTTTCCCCATACCTGAATTTGATTATAGAATCAATGAATTAAAAATAAAGAAAATTATACTGTTAGATACCTATTTCGATACTGTTTTCATAAAATATGAATTCATTGGTGAAATTCCGGATGAAATAGATCTTTTTCCACTTCTTTCATTCAGATCCAACCATACAGTGATAAGGAAAGGAATGAGATCATTCAATTTGAATATTTCAGATATTGTTACATTTTCATTAAATGATCTATTTATCAATTTCAAAGTCCCAGGAAAATTTATTAAAAATGAGGACTGGTATTACAATTTTCAATATGTCATTGATAAAGAAAGAGGATCTAACTATGAAGAGGATCTATTTAATCCAGGATATTTTGCACTTGAGAATCCACCTAGGAAATTTGTGGTTAAAATTTCATCCGACAAAATTAAAAATAATGATTTCAATTCAGCGAAAGCAACATATCTTAAATATTTGGAGGAAAATTCAACAAAATTATTGAAAAAAATATCCATGGCATCTAATTTTTTGATCACAAATGATGATATTATTGCGGGATATTACTGGTTTGGGCCTTGGGCAAGGGATGCATTTATATCTATTCCAGGTCTTTTTTTAGTGAAAAAGAAATTTGAAGAAGCAAAAAGAATACTTTTAAAATATGGAAAATCAATGAAAAATGGAATTATACCAAAAAATTTAGAAAAGGGTGATGAAATAACAGTGGATACATCATTATGGTACATATATGCTATTTATAAATATTATGAATATACAAAAAATAAGAATGATCTTATTACATTTTATCCTTATGTGAAGGAAATTGTTGACTCTTACATTAAAGGTAATGATAAATTCTCATTGGATAATAATTTCATAAGAATTAGGGATTCTCCACTCACTTGGATGGATGCAAATTATGGAAATGTTTCAGTTACACCGAGAATAGGTTTACCAGTTGAAGTAAATGCTCTTTGGTACAATGCCATATCCTGTATAGAATATTTTGAAAATGAACTTGGCCTAAAAACAGAACCTGGATTGTATGATATAAAAAAATCTTTAGAAGATAATTTTCTTGATAAATTTTTAAGTAATGGAAGAATTCTAGATGTTGCAGATCCTGATGATTCATCCATCAGGCCAAATTTTATTTTTGCATTTTCTCTTCCCTTTGCAATAATGCATAATTTCAGGGATTTTAAAAAAATAGTGGATGATGAACTTCTTACTCCATATGGCTTGAGAACATTATCACCAAAGGATCAAAAATTTAAATCGAATTACGAAGGTAACTGGGAAATGAGAGATATGGCTTATCACAATGGATCTGTATGGCCATGGCTCGTGGGCCCATATATAACAGCATCAATTAAATGTGGTGAAAATCCAAAAAAACTGTTAGAATATTTTAAGCCATTGTATAACATGATTTATTTACCAGAAATTTTTGATGGTTTGAATCCTAGCGAGCCGAAAGGATGCATAATTCAGGCCTGGAGCTATGGTGAGATCCTTAGATCTTACTATGAAGATATTTTTCCCAAGATGATAAAATGAAAAGCATTTCTGTCCTTGGTTGGGAACTTCCACCTGTGTTTTCCGGCGGTTTGGGTATACATACAATGAACCTTTATACAAAATTATCAAATTTTTTAAACATAAATATATATGTACCAGATATAGTTTTACCATCTGGTTACTATCCTTTTAAAGCAATAACAGTAAATCTTTCAAAATATTATGGATCATACTATAGGAGCGATGATTTTTTTGATTTGGTTCAAGAATATAATGAAATTTTAATTGAGAATTTTAATCCGAAAGATGTAAAATTGATTCATGCACACGATTGGATTACATTTAAGGCAGGGGTAGAATTAAAAAATATTTATCATATTCCTCTTATAATTACAGTTCATAGTACTGAATATGACAGATCAGGAAACTTCAATCCACAAAAAAGGATTATGGACATTGAAAAATATGGTATAGAGAATGCTGATAAAATAATCACAGTTTCAAATTACACAAAAGAGATTATAGTTAGAAATTACAATGCCAATAAGAAAAAGATAAAAACAATTTATAATGGTGTTAACAGTGAACTGTATGATACTGGCAAGAAAGATTATTCTCTTAAAAAAAAGGTCCTTTACTTTGGAAGGCTTACATCTCAGAAAGGTCCTAAATTTTTCTTGGAAGCAGCTTTGAAAGTTCTTAATAATATGAAGGATATTAAATTTGTAATAGCAGGTGAAGGGGAAAAAATGGAAGAATTAAAGATCTTGGCAGGTGAATACTTAGAAAAAAATATAATATTCACAGGTTTTGTTAAATTTCATGTAGCGAGGCAATTATACAATGATAGTGATGTATTCATTCTCCCAGCTGTTTCTGAACCATTTGGAATGACTGTTTTAGAATCTATGGTATCAGGTACTCCCGCAATTATTAGTAAAACAACTGGTGTTGGAGAAGCATTGAAAAATGTTCTAAAGGTAGATTTTTGGGATTCAGATCTTCTTTCTGAATATATTATTTCAATTTTGAATTATAAAGGCTTAAGAAAAACTATTGGTGAAAATGGTAAGATTGAATCTCTAAAATTTACATGGGAAGATGCTGCTTTAAAAACGCTTATTGTTTATGGTGATTATCTATGAAGAGCGTTGTTTTTTATTTTCAGATGCACCAGCCAAGAAGAATAAAAGAATATAGGAGAAGTGAAGTTTCTCACAATCACGATTATTTCTGGGAAGAAAAGAATAAAGAAATACTTGAAAGGATAATTGAAAAATGTTATGTACCCATGACAAAAGTGTTAATTGAAAATGATATTAAATCATCAATATCAATTTCAGGTGTACTTTTAGAACAGCTTCTAGATATGAATTCCAGTGTAATTGACCTTCTTAAGGAATATTTCAAATCTGGTAAGGGTGAGATTCTTGGTGAAACATATTACCATAGTTTATCATCCATATGGGATGAAGAGGAATTTAAAAGGCAAGTGGAAAAACATATTGATACATTATCAAGGACTTTTGGCATTATTCCAAGCACATTCAGAAATACTGAATTGATATACAATGATAAAATATCTCAGATGGTAAAAGATCTAGGATTTGAAACAATTATTACAGAAGGAACGGATGAAATAATATCAAAAAATTCTCCAAATTTTATATATAAAACAATCTCAGGCCTTAACCTTTTTTTAAGAAATTACAGGCTGAGCGATGATATATCATTCAGATTTTCAAACAGGTCATGGAATGAATATCCTCTCTTTGCTGATAAGTATGCTAAATGGATATTTATGACCGAAGGGGATGTAATCAACCTTTTCATGGATTATGAAACATTCGGTGAACATAACTGGAAAGAAACAGGCATATTCGATTTTATGAGGGCTCTACCAAATGAATTAAAAAAATATGGCATTGATCTTTTTACGATTAATGAGGCAGTGAAAAACAAGGGAAAGAAATATGAATTAGGTATTAATAAAACAATTTCCTGGGCAGATACTGAGAGAGACCTTTCGGCATGGCTAGGTAATGAGATGCAGATTGAAGCCTTTGAAATGATGAAAACTTTAAAAAATAGCAAGAACAAGGATCTTTGGGGATTGCTCCAAACATCCGATCATTTTTATTATATGTCAACTAAGCATTTTTCTGACCAGGAAGTTCATGAATATTTCAATCCCTATCATTCACCCTATCTTGCTTTTATTTATTACACAAATATTCTTGAAGACTTTTATAAAACATTTTTAGATTAAAAATGTTGAGCATTTCTATTTTTTTTAAGTAATTCATCATACATTATTAGTGTAATTATCATTTCAGCATGGCTCCAGATTAATGGGGATACTGAAAGAGGTGAACCATCATAAGGATTCAATTGTTCTGAAAGAATTCCAGAATGTTGTGCGTGCTTATAGACCCAATCAATAAGCTCTGATGCTTTTGAAATATTGTTATTAAGTATATAATACTGAGCTGCCCATAGTGTAGTGATATTCCAAGGATTACCTATTATATTATCATCCTTTTTTATTCTTTGGTAATTATCATTTTCGTATCTTGCTAGACCTCCAATACCCTTTACCCATAACTTTTCCATTATATGGTTCATTGAACTCTCTATTTTCTTATCTCTTGGGTCCTTCATGCCAAATATGAATGCGGACATTACAGCACTGTCTATGGTTAAATCTGCATTTCCATCTATTATTGCCCTTGCATAATAACCTCTTGAATCCGAATAAAAATATTTTTCAAATGCATTTTTCATCTCTTCTGCGGCCTTTTCAAATTCAGTTGCATAATCAGAATCACCAAATTCCCTAGCCATTTCTGATGAAGCCTTTAAAGCAGCATATGTTGTAGAAACTGTATAGGCATGAATACCATACCTTTCTTCCCATACATCGAATGAAGGTTTGGGTAAACCATTATCTTCCCTGAAATCAAGAATAAACTTTGAAGCTTTTATTATTACTGAATCATAAAGCTTTGAAATGAATTCAACATTGCTAGATTTCTTAAAATATTTGTGTATAGCCCACAAAACAAGTGAAGTTTCATCCTCCTGTATGGGTATTATTTCATTATTCTTGTAAATGTGAGGTATCCAGCTGCTTGCAAGATTTCCATCCATTCTATATTTATGGTAAAAATAACCTCTTGGTGATATTACATCTCTGGCGAATTCAAAAAATTTTCTGGCAGTTGCAGTGTGACCCGCAAAAATTAAAGAATATGCAGCTATCGAAGCATCCCTAGGCCAAACATAGTAATATTCATCCCTTGTGGATTTTAAAATATCACTATCGCTGGATGCAACAATACCCCCTATATCATTCACATGGCTTCTTATGATGAAGAGGGACCTTTTGAAAAATGAAAGGTAGTCAGGTTCCAGTTTAACAAATTCCTTTTCATGCCAGACCTTCCAGTAATTTGAAGTTCTTGATTCTAATCTTTCCAAGTATCTATAATCTATCTTATCCTGGTCTTTTTCTATGGAATCAAGATTTTCTGCGCATAATATATAATAGTATAGATTTATTTTTTCATTTCCTTCTAAATTAATAGAATGCCTTATTACGGAATCAACAGATCCAGTTGCAATGGGATTCATTGAAAGGTTACAATCCTCAGCATCTCTCCAGGTTCCTTCTAGGCCTTCAAAATCCTTTATACCTGTTGAAAATTGATCAAATATTCTACCATTCTCATCTATGCTCGATATATAGAAATATCTCCTTCCTTTATAATGAACAATGCCCTGAATTTCAGGGAAATAACCAGCTGTATCACCAATATTATTTCCATAAATATAGAAATTTTGATGAAAGAAAAGGCTTATGTTCTTTTTTTCATTGCTCAAATTATTTAAAGTAACTTTCCTAACATAAATATCGCTATATATATCAACAAAATTTTTTGTTTCAAATTCAACATCATTGAATTTTCCCTTTACATATCCTACCATAGTGTGATCTAGATAATCACCTATTTCTACTAAATTTCTTTCTATCCAGCTAAATTTTCCATTAACGCAAATACCAAACCTGAATGGTTTTCCTATTGAATGGTTTTCAGAAAGGTCTTTAGAATAATAAAAATCCGCAATCCTATAATCATAATCAAAATTCACAAGCAATCTTCCATTACCAATTGGGAGGTATCTAACCATAGATCTCACTACAAAATCATAGATAATAAATTTTTTTAAATTATGTATAATTATTTTATTAAAAGAATAATAATAAGAAAAATTTATATAAGAAAAATGTTATTAAATAAAATATGTTAGAAGAATTATTTAATCCAAAGTCAATAGCAATTGTAGGAGCATCCAGAGAAAAAGAAAAAATAGGCAATATAATTTTGAGAAATATAAAATCAACATACAAGGGTAAACTTTATCCTGTCAATAATAAGGTATCAAGCGTTGAAGGTCTTCAATCATACAAATCGCTAAAGGATATTCACGATCATGTTGATCTGGTCATAATTAGCATACCAAGGGATGGAGTTCCCTCTGTAATGGAGGAAGTTGGCGAAATAGGCACAAAGGCTGCAGTTATCATTACATCAGGTTTTAGGGAAGTGGATGATCACGGTGCAGATTTGGAAAAGCAAATAAAGGAAATTGCAAATAAATATTCCATAAGGTTTCTCGGTCCTAATACAATGGGATTTACTACTCCATCATTCAATGCAACTTTTACATATGCGGATGTAAAAATTGGAAATATTGCAATCGTCGCCCAATCAGGTGGAATGGGAGCATATATGCTAAACTGGGCTCAGAGGACCAGAACGGGTTTAAGTTATTTTGTGAGCATGGGTAATCAAACCGATATAAATGAAATAGATGTTTTTCAATTTTTAGCCAATGATATTAACACAAAGGCAATATTTACTTATATTGAAGGAGTAGCCGATGGAGAAAGATTTCTTAGTGAGTTGCCTGATATTACAATTAAAAAGCCAATTGTATTCATAAAAGGTGGAGCCGGCAAATCTGGAGCACAGGCAGTAAAAACGCATACTGGCAGCATTGCCGGATCAATTGAATTGTTTAGAGCGGCTGTAAAAACTGTAGGCGGCATTCTTGTTGAAGATCTAAACGATTTTTTAAATCTGGTTAAAATGGTTCTTTCTGAAGAATCATTTTCAAAGGATATATTAGTAATAACAAACTCTGGCGG
The DNA here is from genome assembly GCA_023261755.1 of Thermoplasmata archaeon. Classification (GTDB taxonomy): domain Archaea; phylum Thermoplasmatota; class Thermoplasmata; order Thermoplasmatales; family ARK-15; genus ARK-15. The sequence goes on from JAGDXS010000021.1 coordinate 41,889, forward strand.
TCATGGTGTCCTAACTACAGATTCAATAGATAGGAATTCTCTTAATTTAATTGAAATACCTGAGCTTAAATACAATGCATTAAGGAATATGTTACCTGAACAGAGTATACCAAAAAATCCACTTGATCTTTCAGGTGATGCAAATAGCGAAAGGTATAAAAATGCATTAGAAATAGTACAGGATCTTAATTGCACAAAACTGGTACTTGTACAATCACTTGCAATGGTTACTTGCAATGAAGTAGCGAAAACGATTTTAAGATACAAAGGCAAAAGTGTTGTAGGTGTTTTCATGGGATCAGATGCTGAATCTGCAATAAGGATGCTTGATTCAGCAAATATACCCGCTTTCAATTTTCCTGAGGATGCTGTAAAAGCAGTTAAAAATGTTCTTGAAAAGAAGGAACCAATTAAAAAGATAAGGTATCCTGACCCATTAATTGAAGCTAAAAATTTAATTTTAAACAAGAAAATATTGAGTGATGAAGATTCAATAAAACTTATGGAAATCTATGGTATAAAAGTGCCTGATTATGCCATCGTATCCGATCTTAACGACGCTAAAGAAAAATCAAAGAAAATAGGATTTCCTGTTGTAATGAAAATGTCTTCAGACCAACCTGTGCATAAGACAGAGTTGGGTGGTGTTATAATGAATGTTGAAGAAAAGGATGTTGAAGAAGCTTTCAATAAAATTAAATCTAAGGCACCAAGGGTTTTGATTCAAAAACAGTTATCTGGTGTAGAGGCATTCATTGGTGGTATTGTTGATCCTGTTTTTGGGCCATCTGTTCTTGCAGGCTTAGGAGGCATATATGTTGAAGTTTTAAAGAGCATAAGCTATGGTATTTCACCCATTTCCGAAGATGAGGCATTAGAAATGCTAAAGGAAAGCAAAGTTTACAGTCTATTAAATGCAAGAAAAAGAAATTACAATTTAGGCTCTCTAATCAATGCAATTACAAGAATTTCAAGGATGATTGTCGATCTAAACATAAAGGAAATGGATATAAATCCAATAATTGTAAATGAAGATGGGGCATTTGCAACAGATATAAGAATAATACTTTAGGGTGATATTATGACTAAAATAAAAAATATAGAAATTTTTGAACTTGGTGAAAAAATAACCAATACACCTTGGAGTTCAACAATACTCATACTAAGATTAACCACAGAAGATGGGTATGTTGGATATGGAGAAGCTCCTACAACTTTGATGACACTACCTGTTCTTGAAGAAATGAATGAAGTGGCAAGAATATTCAATGGAAAGGATCCAACAGAAATAGAAAAGAATGTTAGAGAATTTTACAAACACTCTTTCTACCTTCCAGTTTCAATGGAATCCACAGCCGCATTAAGTGCCTTTGAAATAGCATCTTTGGATATAACAGGAAAAATTTATTCCATACCTATTTATAAAATGCTGGGAGGAAAAGTTCGAGATAAAATTAAAGCTTACGCAAATGGATGGTATTCAGATTGTATAAATCCTGATGATTTCCTTCAAAAAGCAAAAAAAATGGAAAAAATTGGATACAAGGCTATTAAGTTTGACCCGTTCGGAAACCAATTTGATTCTCTAGATCATGATCATTTGAAAAATGCTATAGAGATAGTCTCTACCCTTAAGAATGAAACAGGATTGGAATTATTAATAGAATACCATGGAAGATTCAATGCTAGTTCAGCCATAATTGCAGGCAAATCACTTGAAAAATTTGATCCCCTATTCATGGAGGAACCTGTACATCCAGATAGTATTGAATCTCTTATGAAATTCAGAAAAAGTGTTAATACAAGGATAGCCCTTGGAGAAAGAGTACTGAACAAAAACTTGTTTTTACCCTATCTAAAGAATGATCTGGTAGATATAATCCAGCCTGATGTAACAAATATAGGTGGAATTTTTGAAACTAAAAAGGCAGCAGTGCTTTCAGATGCTTTTGGAGTTGATGTTGCCATCCATAACGCATTTGGACCAATTCAGACAGCAGCGTCATTACAACTTGATGTGAACATTAACAATTTTCTTATTCAGGAGAGTTTTGAGAATTCTTGGCCAGAATGGAAAATTAATCTCATAAAGGATGGTTATGAAATAGAAGATGGTCTCTACAAAATATCATCCAAGCCAGGTCTAGGCATAGAAATAAATGAAAAAATATTAGATGAATTTAAAATACAAGGCATGGAATTTCTCGATCCAAATGAACCACCCTGGGTAGTGAAGGGAACGTTCAGGTGATAAAAATGAAAATAGTGGATTTATCTTATGACATAAGATCAAAAATGGTTCATTTTAAGGGGGATCCTGTACCTTCAATTAAGAATATTAAATTTATAGAAAGGGATGGATACAATATAAAAGAGCTCTATTTTGGAACTCACACATCCACACATGTTGATGCGCCTTCACATTTTATCAAAGAGGGTAAAAGTGTAGATCAACTGGATGCAATGGCCTATTCAGGTTTAGTTCAAATTTTGGATGTAAGCTCAAGCGCTTTCATTGATCAAAATGCAGTAAAAAATGTTTTTTTAGATAAAGTATTTTTTTACACAGGTAGTAATGAAAACTGGTATAAAATGCAAGAATTTGAAAAATATGCATTCATAACAGAAAATGCCGCAAAAGATCTTGTGAAAAAAGGTGTTAAATTAGTTGGTCTTGATTCACCTTCTGTGGAGGACCCAAAAAATTTAGAATTTTCTGCGCACAAGATATTGCTTAAAAACGGTACATTGATCATAGAAAATTTAAATTCTATGGAGCTGAAAAATTTAATAAATAAAGTAGTATTAGTAATTGCATTGCCTTTGAAGATATATGATGGTGATGGATCACCAGCAAGAGTTATTGCAATTTTATTGGATGATTAAAATGAAAGCTTTAGTAGTTAAGCCTGGTAGCAAGGGTGTTTATTTAAAAGACATAGATTTAATTACAGAAAATAAAATTAAAGTTAAAACACTCTACAATGGAATTTGCGGTACAGATAGGGAAATAGTGAATAACAAACTTCCATTTGTGAGACCTGAGAATGGTGAGTATCTTATATTGGGCCACGAGGCTCTTGGTCAAGTTATAGATGCACCAGAAAATTCAAAATTCAAGCTAGGAGATTTTGTAGCACCTATGGTAAGAAGGCCAGGTAATTGCATGTTATGTAAAATAGGGAGACAGGATTATTGTATAGATGGAAATTTTGCAGAGGCTGGCATTAGGGGAAAGGATGGCTTTATGCGTGAATATTTCTATGAGGATGAAAATTTTTTAATTCCTGTGGAAAAGGAAATAGGGGAATTAGGTGCATTGATTGAGCCAACAAAAAATGTTATGAAAATGGTTGAAGTTTTTCAGAGCTTAAAAAATAGGATAATATGGGATTGTGATGATTCAACATTAAATTGCAAAGGAGCTTGGATATTCGGTACAGGATCAGAAGGTGTTTTATCCTCACTGGTATTCAAAAGTATTGGCTTTAATGTAACTATTGTAAACAGGCATCCATTGCCTGAAAATGTTTTGAAAATTTTAGATAAAAATGGATTGAAATTCTTTGATTCATCATCCAAAAATTGGAAAGAAGCATTGGAAGAGAATCCCATGGATCTTGCAATAGATGCAGCTGGATCCGCTGATATTTTCATTCAGGTGATAGATCATATCAATTACAATGGTATAGTCATTCTCTTTGGTACATCCGGTACAGGAAGCATATCAGATGGATCGTTCATTACAAAAATAGTTGATAAAAATTTATCAATTGCAGGTGTTGAGGATGGATCTAAGAAGAATTACATAGATGCAGCTAAATTTCTTTTTGAATATGGAAGTAAATATTCAATAAATGATATAATAACATCAAGGATTAAACCTGAGGAAACGTGGATATTCAATGAAAAACCTAAGGATGAGATAAAAACAATTATCGATTGGAACCTATAAAAGTGGAATTAAATTTTTGTTTATTTCATCCTTCTCTTTTTTACTTAAATCGTTTAAGGGAGGAACTGTTCCAGTGTAATCTTTGCCCATGAGTAACTTATAGAATAAATATGAATATGCCTGTGGAAATGTCTTTGAATTAAGATAATTCTTTACAACACTTAATTTCTTTTGGTATTCAAAAGCTTTTTCAATATTTTTTTCACTGAAATATTTCATTACCTTAATTGCCAGGTCACTGAAATTTGTTGTACCACAAACACCGCCACTAGCACCCAATATTAATGAGGATAAAAGAAATTCATCTTGACCTTGAAATACTTTGAATTTTTTCTCAATTTTGAAAAGAAAATCCTGGAAAAGAGAAAGATCGCCACTTGAATCTTTTATACCTAATACATGAGAATATTCATTTGCCAATGAATTAACAGTTTCAGCTTTGATAATATTGCCTGTTAACTGCGGTATGTTATAAATCAATACTGGTAGTTCAATTTTTTCTAGAACGGATTTGTAATAAATGTAAATTGAATCCTGGTTTAATTTCATATAATAAGGTGTTACAATCACAATGGCATCTGCACCAAGATCTTCAACAAATTTTGATATTTCAATTGTTTCTTCAATGTTATTTTTTCCAGTACCTGGAATAAAAATATCATTCTCTTTGATGAAATTAGAAAATTCTTTTAGCACCTTTTTGTGCATTTCTTTGTTGAATAAAGGCATTGCACCTGTAGATCCCATTGGAAAAATTCCTGAAACTTTTATTTTATGAAGATGATCTATTAAATTTCTTAATCCATCAACATCAAGATCATTATTTTTGAAGGGTGTTATGGCTGGTGTAATAATTCCTTCTATATCTTTCATAATTAAAATATTAATAAAAACTATTTAAATATTTTTTATTTAAGAAAATCATATAAATCTTGGGAAAATTTAAAATTCTATTTTTCTATTTCCTAATGCTTAAGATGGAACAAGAAAAGTATTTTATTGAATTAACGAAAAATTTGTTTAAATCACCCAATGTTCCTATTTCCATGGGTACTGTAATTGCAATTTTAATTGTTTATGAATTAATTGTAAGACTTTCAATTACAAATTTTTTGTATCTATTTTTGATTCCATATTTAATTCTAATCCTTTTAGATGTAATTTTTTTGCATCTTTTCAAACAATATTTTCCTATTGTAAGGATTTCACTTCTTAATGAAATAGTATTTTTATTCACATTTGTCGCATATTTAATTCTTTCAATATTTTTTGTTAAGAATTTTGTTGTTGCTTTACTTCTTGCAGTTTCAATGTCCACATTTTTAAGATATCTATTCCTTAAACCCTTTTTGAGTGTAGGTGAAAAAAAGTTATCCTTTATGTCAATGTTTTACGTTTTTTCTTTAACCATTACATACTTTTTTTCAGATAAATCGTATTTTTATTTGATTTCATTTTATATGTCATCTATACTTTTTATTTTTGCTTCAAGGTTTTTTCTATTCTATCTTTCAAGGGAGTTTAAAAATGAATTTGACCTCGATCCAGTTAAATATGTTGGATATTTCATCAATTATATTTCAATTCAAAGGCCAGAGGAAATGCTTTCTCTGAATAATTTTTTGTCTAAAATGTACTCTTTAATGGAATTACCCCTCCATTCTTTAATCATTAAAAATGAAAGTGGAAAAATTAAGGCAATGCTAATATTTCCATATGTACATCCCGGCCCATTCGGTGAGGTAGGTTGCAGTGATTTACCTAGAAGGCTATATGCAAAATTAAAGGACCTGAGTGAGAATGTTTTAGTTTTTCATACAAGCTGTACACATAATGAGAATTGTGGCGGAGACGAGGATATGGAAAAAATTGCCACAAGCATAAGAAATAATATAAAAGATATAAAATATTCATCGAAGGTTTCAGAAATCATAAGAATAAGTGACCATATTTCAATAAGGGCTCAGGTTTTTGATAATACAGCTTTGGTTACTTTAATACCTGATAAAGAGGGTTTTGATGATATAACACTTGATTTAGGAATGAAAATAATGAGAAAATTGAGATCCGCAAAGATAAAAAACGTCATTGTTGTTGATGCACACAATTCATTTGATAAATCTTATAAGGCATTAGATAATATAGATCAGAATTTATTAAATGATTTGAAAACAAAACTTAATGATACAAGTTTTGAAAATATTAAATGTGGAATAGGGCAGACAAAAATTGATACAAAAAGTATCGGGCCTCTTGGAACCCAGGCAGTAATATTCCAGGGAAAGAAAAAATATGGTTATATTCTGATTGATGGAAATAACATTGAAAAAGGATTAAGAGAAAAAATTATGGAAAAAGTAAAAAATAAAATTGATGATGTGGAGGTATATTCAACAGACAACCATATAGTAAACATAAACCCTAAGGACCTTAATCCTGTAGGGAATGGTGCGAATATTGATGAAATATTGTCATCTGTGGACCAATCTATTGATATGGCCTTAAACAATATGGAAAATGTATACATAGGATTCTATGGAACTAAACTACTGCTAAGAATTGCGGGCAAGGGATATATAGATAAAATGTCCTTCTACGTGAAAAGAATGATAAAAAGATTAAGGATATCCATATTAATTGTCATATTGACATTCATATTCTCTCTATTTATATTTATTATATCTTTCATATTTATTGGTTAAATAACTTCATCTGATCTGGATATTTCTTTAATTCTGTTTATTCCATCTATTTCGTTTATTACCTGTACAACTTCTTCAGGCACGAGTTCTTGCCAGTTTTCATCTTTTAGAATTCTTTTTCTTACTTCTCTGCCTGAATATTTTTCTCTATCATAAAGAATTGGAGTCTCTACTTTGTAACCCCTTTCTTCAAAAAGTCTTTTTGTAAGTGGATTTCCAGCATAAACATGTGTAAAGGGTGGCGCAATAGATTCTATATGTGCTACCCATAGGGCATTTCTATGTATATCTTCTATAGGCACTAAATAAAAATTGTAAATTTTTCTGCTCTCAAGGGTATTTGAAATCATAAGATGCCTCTCCCCTGCAGTAAATGGATTCTCAGGTGTATGAGATTCTTGAGCACTTCCTATACCAATTATTATTGAATCGTATTTTTTAGCAAGATCCAACGTCATCATCATATGCCCTAGATGAAAAGGCTGAAATCTTCCTATGATAAATGCTCTCATTGCTTAAGGTATTAAATAATTAATATAAAGTTTTTTTTTAAGCATTGAATAAAAAGAAAACTTTTTTATTTATAAATTTCTTTAAGTTGCACGGAGGTTATTCTAATGGATTTAGTAGAGATTGCAATCCTGTTAATTAGCTTAGTTGCCTTGATCTACGCTGGATTGCAGGCATATTTAATTCTGAGAGAAGAAGAGGGTACTGAAGAAATGAAAAAAATAGCAAATGCTATTCAAGAAGGTTCTAGAGCTTTTATGAAAAGGCAATATACCACTATTGCAATTGTTGCAATTATACTTGTAATAATTATAGCAATAGCTTTACCAAATGGACCCATTTTAGCATTAGGATTTGCAGTTGGTGCATTTGGCTCAGCAATTGCAGGATATATAGGAATGCACATATCCATTAGGGCTAATGTGAGAACCGCAAACAAGGCAAAGCAGGGTCTTCAGAAAGCATTTTCACTCGCATTCAGAGGCGGAAGCGTTACTGGTATGTCTGTTGTAGGTATTGCATTGCTAGCAATATCTGTATTTTACTTCTGGTTAAGAAATCCTACCCTTATGGTTGGCTTTATATTTGGTGCATCCTTGATAAGTTTATTCGCCAGGGTTGGCGGTGGTATATACACTAAGGGTGCAGATGTTGGTGCTGATTTAGTGGGGAAAGTTAAATATGGAATTCCTGAAGATGATCCAAGAAATCCTGCTGTAATTGCAGATAATGTTGGCGATAACGTTGGAGATTGTGCTGGAATGGGCGCTGACCTATACGAAACATATGTGGTAACTGCAATCTCATCAATGCTTCTGGCATACCTTTTATGGCAAAATCATGTTTTATCGTCAGAAAAATATGTGGTGTTGCCTCTTCTTTTTGGATCGATAGCTATTCTTGCAACATTAATTTCAATACCATTTGTTAGAATAGGAAAAAATAATTCTATTGTTGGTGCCTTGCACAAAGGCATCATAATAACTTCTGTATTGGCTGCAATAGGATTTTTCATAGTTTCATATTATTATTTAAATGATATTAGAGCATTTTATGCTGGTATAATAGGTATAGTAATCATGGCTCTAATGGTTTTCATTACGGAGTATTATACTGATTATAAATACAAGCCAACACTGGAAACAAGCAAGGCATCACAGTCTGGGGCTGGTGTAACAATTATAACAGGTCTTGCATATGCTTTGCAAGCTAGTTTCATTCCTATGCTGTTTATTGTAGGCGGCATATTAATTTCTTACTTTATATTTGGCGGTTCATTTACGTCTCTTTTGCCGACGGATATTGGTATATATGGTATTTCTATAGCATCAACGGCAATGTTATCTGTTGCTGGGATAATAATATCCATAGATTCTTATGGCCCTATTACAGATAATGCGGGTGGCATTGCAGAAATGGCAGGTCTTCCAGAAGGCGTGAGAAAAGTAACAGATCCATTGGATGCCGTTGGTAATACTACAAAAGCAATAACAAAAGGTTACGCTATAGGTTCAGCTGCTTTAGCAGCACTTTCACTTTTCGCTGCTTATCAGCAGGTTATATATTCACATGGGTATACATTAGTAGAAATAATAAATCCTCTCGTTCTAGTGGGTCTTTTAATAGGTGCAACATTGCCATTTTTCTTCACCTCATTCCTCATGAGGGCAGTGGGTAGAGCAGCAAATTCCATTGTTCAAGAAGTTATAAGACAGTTTGATACAATAAAAGGTCTGATGGAAGGAAAAGCAAAGCCTGAATATGGTAAATGCGTTGACATTGTAACAAGAACGGCATTAAAGGAATTGGTTATACCAGGTGTAATTGGAGTTGTTACCCCCATTGCTGTTGGATTTATACTTGGTCCTTTAGCACTAGGTGGTCTTCTTCTTGGTGTAATACTTTCAGGCTTCGCTTTAGCTATAATGATGACTGTAGGTGGCGGATCCTGGGATAATGCTAAAAAGTATATAGAACTAGGCAACTTTGGTGGTAAAGGATCAGAAGCTCATAAAGCTGCAGTGGTTGGTGATACTGTTGGTGATGCGTTGAAAGATACTGCAGGTCCAGCAATAAATCCTCTTGTAAAGGTTGTAAATACAGTATCCATACTTTTCATTGCAGTAATATTAACAATTCACCTTCTATAATTTTTTTTATTTTTTAATAAAACATGATTTGAAAAAATAAGAAAATTAAAAAAATTTATTTTGATAAGTAGAAGTAAAGGGTAGTTCCTCCACCTCCTATTACTGGATTTTCTTCGTATTGTGCTCCATTTAGATAGGGTGAATAATACCAGAACCAATTGAGTTGTTGCGTGTAAATGTAAAATGTATAATTAACAGCTATTTCTTCAGCTAGGTCATAATAATGTAATGATTGAGTTTCATTGGGTGTGTATTCTCCTGTTTGAATATATTGGTTCATTAGGGCAACTACATTTGCTTCAGTTGTATTTCCAGTAGCATTGAAATCCTGTGGATTTAAACCGCTTCCTAATGGATATGTACCCCCCTGAGCATAGAACGCACCCACTATATCAGAAGGATACGGATAATCCGGAATCCAAGTTGTAACGTAAATTGGCATTGGGTTTTGACCTGGAACTTGGTAGCCAATCCATTGTGAAAATGTTATTACCAAAGGTGTCATTAATATATTAGGATCAATGGAATTCATTGCAGTTGCCCACATTGAAGCTGCTGCATAATCTGTAGGATCACCTCCGTAAACGACCACAGGTATGTTGATAGAAACATTGTACATTCCAGATTGCATCAAATACTGTTTTGCCATAGAAAGATCATAGTATGGTACATTTATTCCATCTTTTTCCATTTGTTGAGGTGAAATATAACCTAGCATTCCATATGGTATAAAGCCTGTGTAATGGAAGGAAAAGTTGGCGCCATAAATTGAATTTCCTACCAATTTGTTTATGTAATCTGTATAATTGAAGGCATATGCAAATGCCCTTCTAACATCTAAATTCTGGAAATAATTAGCAGGTATATGATACTGTGCACCGAATGACCTCATCATACTTGTATTTACATTAAAATTAAATGCAAATCCGAATGTTGTCATAGTTGGGAACTCATATATAGACAATTTTCCTTGAGATTCCATTTTGGATATAATTGGATACCAGTTTGTTGGTAAATCAGATGTTCCTGTGTATATGTCCGCCTCACCACTTTCAAGCATCATATATTCTGTTGAAGGATCTTTTACCCATTCTATATATATTGTATCATTAGCCTTATGATTGTATCCCGGCACGCCTGGTATTGGTGTAAAGTATGGATTAGGTACAAGAATAATATCCTGACCAGGAACATATGTCTGTATTTCATATGGACCGGATCCCATAGTATTCCATCTAATATAATTATTGTAATTAGCTTCATCACTATAGTTCATATATTCTTGAAATCCAGCCGGAGTGAATGTTATTCCTGCACCGTGTTGAACTAACCAGTTCCAATCAAGTATGGAACAACCAAGTGCATCTGCCACATAATCTAGAAATGCAGGATCTGGTTTAAGTAAGTGAAAAGTAATGCTTTGGGTAGCATTATCATATGAAATTGCATTCGTAATGTTTTGGTATGAAACAGCATCTGGCAGAAATCCTCCTCCAGGTAAAAGATCTTGTGCAATGATCCAATCAGGTGTTCCTGGCGATCCAAGCATGAAAAGAAGTGCTCTTACATATGAAATATACACATCCCAAACATTCAATGAATCACCATTTGCAAACTTTAATCCGGATCTTATATAGAAAGTATAATTTTTTCCATCTGGTGAAATGCCACCATTTGCTATTGTTGGGACATATTTTGCTATTACAGGATTGAAACTCGATGTACTAGATCCATTGTAAGCTACCAATGTTTCATATACATTTGCTATTATTTCAAATCCTACTGTTTCATAATCAATTGCTGGATCAAAGGAATATGGTCCTCCTGGAACAAGCTCTGCATTTGTAATCACGGATGGGTTAGTCACAGGAATTGATGTTTTTGAAACATTTGCATAAGTTCCAGGTGATAAAACTAAAAATGTGTTCAGATATGTTGTGTTCTGGTATTTTCCTGAACTTAAAATAGAGGTAAGGTTGCTCACTGGATAATAAGTTAAATTTTTATTGCCATTATATATTGATGCTGTAAATCCTGATGAATTAAATGTTAAAATGCTCAATGAAATTACATAGATCCCTGGTGAGGAATATGAATGTGAAATATTATCCTTAAGAAAAACACCTGATGATGCATTATAAATAGCTGGGTCAACTTTTTTAATACCATCACCAAAATTCCATATGTAATATCCTATAGTCCAGTTTGTTTCTGTAGGTGGTTGGAGATAGGACCCAACAAGAGAAACACTCTGATTTTCATGTCCAATCTGTGATCCTATTATTATTGTTGGTATAGTTATTTCGGATGCGATTGATGGTGAAATTGTAGATGGACTTACTGTTAACTGGAATATATTTGCATAGTTATTGAATGTATATCCTTCATAATTGGTTGAGACAGTCACCAGATATTTTCCTGGTAGATTGTATACATGTGTTGCAGGATAACCACCAATGGAAGAAGAATATGTAGCTAGATAAGTTGAACCATCTCCAAAATTAATTGTTACATTGGATGGAGTCCCACCTGTTACAAAGGCTGTGAATGAAACCTGCTGACCTACGCTTGTAAATATTGCACTAGAAGAAATACTTAAACTTAATGATGGCTTTGACGTTGTCGTTGTTTTTTTGGAAGGGAAAACAACAACGCTAATCGCTGCAATTATTATCACAATCACTATTATTATTGCAATTAGAGCATAAATGCTCCTTTTTTCCATAAAAATACCTCCACATTGTTCATGATTTTAACTCTATTTAAAATTTTTTAAATATTTTTAATATAAAATGTGCAATTTGAAAAGAAATTTAATAATAATGAAAAATAAGTCTTAAATACAATAAACAATTTCTTACCTAATATGTTTTGTCCAAAATGTGGATCATTAATGTATCCTAAGAATGGGAAATGGGTATGCTCCAAATGTGGCTATGAAATGCCAATAACAAAAAATGAAAAGAATGATAAGATCGTTGACAAAGCTAAAGAAAAGGAAGTTATTTTAATAGATAATGAGTTCAATGTTTTACCTGTTGATGAAAATGTAACATGTCCCAAATGCGGAAATAGAGGGGCATACTGGATGCTTAAGCAAACGAGGGCTGCGGATGAGCCTGAAACAAGGTTCTATATTTGCACAAAATGTGGCTATAGATGGCGTGAATATTAATGGTAATCCATACCGTCTGGTGGTTTTGATTTCTGTAGTTGCATCTGCACAGGCAATGGTATAGGTGGAGGTAGTCTTATTTCCTTGCTAATTAATACTGATTCTATAATACAACTATTTACAATTACAGAATGAATCTCGGTAACACTTTCATCAGGTAATTTATGATTATTTTTCCATTCTTTTTCAAGTAGTGGAACATCCCCCTCCCAAATTAAAGTACCTTCCATGGTTATGATTCCCATACCGTAGTAATTAGCAGTGAACCTGAAATCTATAAAGGCTTGCCTTTTGTCTATAGCCCTTATTTCTGTGACAGTGGAATTTGTATCTATTCTTATTTCAGTGGGTGGAACATCTCCCCTCAGATACCTTTTAGCCTCGATTGAAACTAACTCAAATGATCTAATCATAGAGGCAAATAATCATTAGATGTATTAAACATTTATTGAAACAAATTTTTTAATTTATTATTGAATGTTATAAACCTATCCAAGGATTTATTTTATACCCTTTAGCAACGACGTGTGTTACAGCCTTAATTATTCCTTCTGTTTTCAAATCACTGTCAACAAATTCCTGAAGCTCCTTCATGGAAAGGAAAAGCCCCTCACAAAGAAGATCATATTCACCTATAATTCTATACAGAGTTAAAATCCTTTTATTTTTCATAAGTTTTTGGGCTACATCTTCAATTTTATTTGTATCCGCTTTAAGATAAATGTAAGCCTTTATACTATTTTCTATTGCAGGAATATTCACAAGAGCAGAAAATCCTAGAATTATTTTTCTATCAATAAGTTCCTTTATCCTTCTTCTTATTGTTGCCTCACTTACGCCCAGTGCTTCGGCTATTTCGGAATTCGTAGTCCTTGCATCATTTCTTAAAAAACAAAGAATTGCAAGATCTATTTGATCTACTGGTAATAAAGACGGATCCATCAGAGCCCATCTTTCCGATATATCACATTTTAATTTTTCAAAATCTACCATATTATATCACATTTAAATCAAAATAAAGCGAATTACTTAAATTTTTTTATGAAAATCGCCAATAATTATTCAACATTTATTTTTGGTATATATTTTTCTTTCTGCAATAAAACAACTCTACTATCCTCTCTTTCGTCTGAAAAATAATAACTCAATTTTTCAGCAAGTTTGTTTGAAAAATCCCTTATATCTTGATGTGAAGGCATACTATCTATTGTTATCCTTTCTCTGGAATATCCTACATAAACGTATCCCTTAGGCTCTATAAAGTGTGGTTCTGCTTTACTATCAAGCTTTGCATATTCATCTATGTAATCCATATTCCAATTTTTTACTAAGGTATGCCTAATCACTTTCCTTGTATTCAATGAGGGTAACAATTCTAGTGTTTTGTTAAGCCTTTCCCAACCCTTGGAAATCATTGGAACAAGCAATTTTTTATATATTTCTTCATTCGGTGCAGCGACTGTAACATATAACTGAGTTGGCAACGGATCCAAATTTTCCAAAACCTCTGGCATAGTACCATTTGTTACAAGAAATGTGGTAATACCCCTTTTGTGATATTCTGCAATTAAATCACTGAGATAAGGATAAAGAGTAGGTTCACCCGTAAGCGAAATTGCTACATGTTTTGGTTCAAGAGCTTCAATGTATTTCTTTTTATCTGCCTGAGGATTACCACCATAACCTGATATCAACTTTTTCTGTGCCTTTATGCTCTCTTCAACAATTTGCTTGGGATCATCTGGATTTTCAATATATGTTTCGTTAAATCCCTGATATCTCCAGCAGAAAAGACAATTTTGTGTGCATTGGTTTAAAGCTGGAGTCATTTGAATGCACCTGTGTGTCCTTATGCCATAAAAAGTTTCTTTATAACAGGGTCTATCCCTTAGCATACTTTCTCTAAACCAATGACATAACTTTACAGCTGAATTTTCGCCTGTCAATGCATAACCTTGTTTTTTTAGAACTAATTTTAATGATTCTTCCATATTATTAATCCTAATAATTTTTTATATATCTATTTTTCCCATATTTTTATCTATGTTATAAAATTTTTAATTAAAACAAAAAAATTAAATAATGAGGATAAGAATATCTCAAGTATGGAAAAGGTAAGGGAGCGATGCTTAACAGGAATTGAGGCTTTGGATAACATTCTTAATGGCGGAATACCAAAGGGTAATACTGTTTTAATTACAGGCTCTGCAGGTACTGGAAAAACAACATTAAGCATTGAATTCCTAGTTCATGGTGCAATGAAGGGTGAAAAAGGGTTGTACATTTCCGTAACTGAGGCATCTGAAAAATTACTTGAAAATCTTATTGTATATGACTTTTTCTCAAAAGAAATGATACAGAAGGGTATTATTTTTATAGATATACCAGAAATTTATGAAAAACTTGGAATGAATAAGCTCCAATTTTCCATGGAAGACATAAATCTGCTGATAGAAAATATTGTTAAAATTGTAACAGAATTTAATGTAAAAAGGGTGGTAATAGATTCTATAACATCAATATGCTATAGATTGCAAACAGAAGAGAAGATTATGGAATTCATTCTTCGTTTAAGTAAAGCCTTATCCGAACTAGGCTGCACAACATTTCTTGTTTCTGAGCTACTTCCTTCTGCTAAAGGATATTCTCAATATGGTGTTGAAGAAGCGGTTTCAGATGGCATAATTCTATTGGGTAATTTAGAGAGGAGGGGAGATTTACTTAGAACATTAAGGGTGGTAAAAATGAGAGGGACATCGCATTCTAGAGCTACATATGTTTTGGATATAACAAGCATAGGTATTCTTTTGGTTCCATTGCTTAAGGGAGGAGGTGAGTTAATCTAATGAACAGTGAAGAATTTCAGAAAAAATTAAAAACTTATCAGGAACCACTTTCAATTAGTGTTTCTGTATCACTTTCAAATTATTTTGATATTATAAAGTACATACTTGATGATTTTTCTAATAATAAGAATATTCCAATTATCTATATATCAGCAACTATTCCATCAAAAAGTATTTCCACAGTTTTGGATGTTTATGGTATTGATTCAAAGAAAATATTCTTTGTAGATTGTATATCACATATAATGATGAGTTCAACAACATATACTGATAGAACAGTTTTTGTAGAGAGTCCAACGATGCTAGAAACAATTATGTTAAAGGCTGAATATATTTTAAACAAGTATGTTATGAAAAATAGCCTCGTAATAGTTGATTCAATTAATTCTCTAGCAATTCATAATGATATGAAAATTCTATCAGAATTTTTGCACCTTTTTGTTACTTATTTAAGATCAAGGAGCGCTTATTTTATAATACTTTCAATGAAAGAACAGAGCAATAACGAAATTTCTAACATTCTCAATTTTGTTAGCGATGAAATATTGGAGGTAGAATAAAATGAATTCTGTTCCAACGGGTGTAGAGAATTTGGACAGTGCTCTTATAAGTGGTATACCGATTGGATATACAGTTCTATTATCAGGTACTCCGGGATCTGGAATAGAACTATTTGCAAAACAGTTCATTGGTTCGCATCTCCCTGAAGAGGATGCAACTTATATAACCACAACTGAAAAGACCGAAGATATTATTAATACGATGAAGGATTTCAATTGGAAAACTGATATAAAAATTGTTAATTTAGGTGAAGAATTTTATAGAAGAGTTCTGGAAAAAGAAATATTTATTAGCAAATATAGGGAAGAGGGCATTCCCGCATCAGAAATTCTTAGGCCTCACAAATTTCATATTGAAAAAGAGTTAGATATCCTTACCCTTTTAACATATGAAATTTCTATGCTCAAATCACCATTCAGGCTTGTTTTAGATTCATTGGATTTTCTTTTTAGCAATGAGGAAAATTCTAGGGTCATATCAACACTTAGAACAATTAAGTCACATACGCAGTATAGGCAGGGAGTATCACTTTTTACACTGGTGACAACCCTTTACCCAAGCATTGTTCAAAGTGGCGTTGAGGAGATTGTGGATATTATTTTAACCATGGAAAATATAAGAACTCAAACGGGTTTTGATAGAATTTTCACAATTAAAAAATTCAGAAATCATCCAGAAAAAGTGGGAATATTCAAATACAACTTCTCAAAAAATGGTATTATAATTCAAAAGATTTTTTAGTGTAGTAATTTGTAAATAAGCTTTGCTTTTTCATCGCCTATCCCTTTTATTTTCTTCAATTCATAAATTTTAGCGTTTGATATGTTTTCAATTGAACCAAATTTTTCTAGTAATAGTTTTGCAGTCTTTTCACCCACATATGGTATTGAACTTAAGATGTAAATCTTCCAGGACTGATCATCCATAGAATAATTAATTTTTCTTTCCCATTTTACATTTGGAACTCCATCATTCTTTTTTTCTTTTTCTCTTTGGATTAGAATCCTTATAAATTCTGAGAGAGCATGGTCAGTTTCAGTATGAAAAACTTGAATGTTGTATACAAAAACAATTTCCTGCAATGCCCCAAATATGCTTGCCCAGCTCATCCTCGCCGATAATACAGCAGATAGCATCTGCTCGTGAATTAATAAAATTCTCCTTTTTATTTTATAATCAAGAATTGTTTCAGTTGATTGTAACCTGGCAAGCTGATCCCATAACCTTGAATTTTTAATTGATTCAATGAAATCTACAGAATTTTTTCTTTCTATTATTATTGCCTGATCATCGATTGGGATTAATATATCACCTATTTGTAAATTATAGATCTTAACATCATCTATTTCTAAAGCAATAGGAATAATTTTTCTTTCTCTGTAATCTAAAATGATCATAATTATAGATAGTAATATTCCCCTTTTATTTTTTGTTCTCTGTCATTATATGAGTTTGGCTTGTTTATTCTTGGTCTTTTTGTGTTTTCATCCCTTCTGAATGTTATGCCAACATATTTTAAGAATTTGTTCATGCCCTCCCTCATAGAGTATGGGCCAGATCCCTGCCCCGATACACCTGGTTGTCCTTCAAAAACCATCAATGAATCTGAAATAAGATCTATGAAGTAAACATCATGATCCACAACAAGCGCAGTTTTTTTAGTTTTTTCTATAAATCTTCTTATTATTTTTGACACAGTTATTCTTTTTGCTGAGTCGAGATAAGCAGAGGGTTCATCAAGTAAATATACATCAGCATTTTTTCCAAGGCATAATGATATTGCAACTACCTGAAGTTCTCCACCCGAAAGATCTCCTATTTTTGTTTCTTGAATTATTTTTATATTAAGAGGTTCCCAGATTTCAGTTTTGAAAAACTGGTCATTGAACATTTCTTTTAGATTATTTTCGAGGAGATCATTTACAGTTAGATTTTCATCGAATCTAATGTATTGAGGTTTATAGCTGATTTTAACATTACCCATGACATTACCAGAATCTGGTAACTCCTCCCCAGCTAAAATTTTAACAAATGTTGTTTTTCCAGTTGCATTAGGGCCAACTACCCCTACAACCTCACTTTTAGCAAGTTTCCCGCCATATACTTTCATTTTAAAATTCTCATAATTTTTTTCAATATCTGACCATTCTACCAATGGGATTATATTTTTATCTATAGCGGGTGGATGCACAAAAAATTGAACTTTCCAATCTCTGATTCTGACATTTTCTTCCTTAATGAAACCTGTTAAATATGAATTAATTCCATGTCTTGTTGATAACAAATTTGATACAACACCGTAAGCACTTTCACTACCATAGAGAATGTGAATTTCATCAGTAAGAAAATCAAGTATAGCAAGGTCGTGCTCAACAACATAAACCTGCTTCTTTTCTGCCAGTTCCCTAATAACTTTTGCAAATTCCAACCTTTGTTTTATGTCAAGATAGGACGAAGGTTCATCGAAGAAATAAATATCCGCATCCTTCATTATTGTAGTAGCTATGGATAGTGATTGAAGTTCTCCACCAGAAAGATTTTTAATATCCCTATCCAGCAATTTTTTCATGTTTAAAAGTTCAAGAATTTCATCCTTTTTATTACTTTCAATCTTATCCAACAAACTTTTCACACTGCCAGAATACAATCTTGGTATTATGTCAACATACTGGGGTTTTGTGGATATTTTAATTTTTCCACTATACAATTCTTTGAAGTAATCGCCATATATCGATCCCCTGAAATGATCTATTACCTCATCTTTTTCCACCTTTCTTTCCCAATGGCCTAAATTTGGAATTAAAAATCCTGAAAGAATATTAATTGTTGTTGATTTTCCAAGACCATTTTGCCCCAATATGCCTATGGGTACACCTTTTTTTATCGAAGGCAATCTATATATTCTAAATCCATTTTCGCTGTATTGATGAACAATGTCCTCTTTAAGTTCCTCAGGTAGATTTATAATTCTTATAGCCTCATATGGACATTTGTGTACACATATTCCACAGCCTATACAAAGTTCTTCAGATATAGTAGGAAACCCCGATTCTTGAAATTCTACTACTTTTTCTCCCATTCTCTGGGGTGGACAGTAAAACTGGCATTCATGGTTGCAGTTTTTTGGATGACACTGGTCTTCTATGATTACTGCTATGTGCATTACTCTCCTTCTCCCCTTGACCAATATTCATCCGGTATTTCTTTATAAATGTCGCTGATGTTCTCCTCTTTTTCCTCTTTCTTTTCCTCTTGCTGAAGCTCAATAATTCTTCTTGTATTTATAACCCAATAGTGTATTCTCCATTCTCTTCCATCATAGAGGGTAGTTTCCTCCCTTTCAGGTAGAAGAATTCTTATTTCTTCCATCATATAAAAGAGGCCTCGATCATCAGGTTCTAGATAATTATCTATCATTCTTTCATCAAAACCAAAAAAATTTAAAATGTGTTGTGATAATAGCAAGGCCTCATCCATGCTCATTTTGCTCTCACTTTTTATACCATTTCTAATAGCCTTAGCTAGCATTTCAACCGTAATTACATGAGCTTCCGGAGGAGTTATTTCAGTAATAATTGGCATGATTTTACCTCAAAGTGCAACAAAAGTTTACGTAATAAAAATATATAAATATTTCCTGAAAATTGATTTCATATATCATAGGAAAAAGAAAAATTTTATCAAAATGAATACTTTATAAGGCTTACTAGCTCCCGTGGTGTAGACCGGTCAAGCATAAGGGACTCTCAATCCCTCGACACGG
>JAGDXS010000001.1 GCA_023261755.1 Thermoplasmata archaeon
CCCTTTCTGTTTCAGGCAACATTCGACTAATGCACCCTACCCAACGTTCAAGAGGACTATCACCACGTTTGTTTGGGTTTGCTCCTCTGGGGATGGCCGTTTCAACAATTCCATGGAAACGTCATTCGCATGAAATCATCCTTTACCATGGCTGTGCCGTTTCTGTGCCATATCCATCCTTCTCAGGATCCCGTTTTGCAACGGGCCAGATTCCTCAGGAGAGGGGACTTTCCTCATCGAAAACCAAATAGGTTTTCAACGTCAGTTGCCCTTGGGCTCTTTACCAATTTAATAATAAACTCAGATAAATTAATTTTTTTCTCTTTTAACTATGAGATATAAACCTTCCTTTTTAATTATTTTAACAACTTCACCTTTTTTTATAGTTTCATCCGATTTTGCAGACCAGAGTTCATTTTTTATTTTTACTACACCCTCCTTACCTGGAATAATTTCTTTTAAAACTGTACCATAGGACCCTTCATAATTAAATTCCTCATTTTCCATTATGACAAGATTCTCAAAACCTTTAATGAATATAATAAGCAATTCAATGGCGAGGCCAATTATGAAAGAAGAGAATAACATGATTGAATGGTAATATAAACTTCCAAAAATTAAAAGTACGTTCATTATGGATAAAATTGTTAGAATAATTATAGATCCTGGACTCCACCTATATGGTGAGAAAAATCCTGCATAATTTTTATCACTCATTCTTTTCACTCTTTTCATTCATTTCAAAGAGGTTTTCAAAATTAATGCCATTTTGTTGTACATATATTATAGATAAAATGGTATATATTTCCCTTAATGTATTGAATTCAATATCTTTATTATATTTGAGTATTTTATCAAATGAATATTTATTTATTTCATAGAAATATTTATCAAATAAATCGTTATCCTTTATTTTAAAACCCATTTCCTCCAGAATCCCTGATACAAGATACTTTTTCTTTTCTCTTAGATCCTTTAAATAGTTATCCTTGAAAAATGAATCGGTTGAAATCACAAAAATTTTAGCTGTCCTCGTATAAAGGGAAGTGTAACCCTTTTTCCTTCTCTCCTTTTTGCACTCTTTTACTAAACCTGCATTTTCCAATTTTTTTATGTGCCTGAAAATTGTAGAAGTATCCTTACCAAGGATTATGGATAAATCTTCAACGCTCATCTCCCTTATTTTTAAGGCCTGAAGAATAGAGTTCCTTGTTTTTTCCATTGCAATTTTAATTATAACGGGGTCGCTTATTACTTCAATATCCTTCATAAAATCTATACAGATCTGAATGAATATTAATTTTTTTGTTTCAAATTCTAAGACTTCAAATAGAAAAGTTAATATACCATTTTTTTAATATCAATACAGGTGATAAATAATGGATGAAAAGTTCAATGAACTTTCTGAAATATTAATTCAATTAGGTTTACCAAAAAATGTGGCAAAAACGCTGGCTTATTTAAAATATCACGATGAAACAATGGCTGTGGACATTGAATTCAATGCTGGGCTCAGGCAACCCGAAGTTTCAGTTGCAATTCAATATTTACTAAAAAAAGGTTGGATAAAGAGAAAGAATATTAAAAAAGAGGGAAAGGGAAGACCTGTCAGGTTATATAGACTGGCAAAACCGTTTGAGGAAATAATAAAAGAGATAGAGAATGAAAAGAAGGATAATATTACTAAAATTGAGATGCTTGTGGATAAACTTAAACAGTTTTATTAATTATTTTTACATTTCCATTTTTTTCACCTATTATCAATATATCTGTCATGTTTTTGAATAATCCAACTTCTACAACTCCTGGAATATTTTTTAAATTTAAACAATCATTAATCGGATCCTTGGATTTAATTAAATTAACATCTATTATGTAATTCCCATTATCCGTAATAAAAGGCTTAGCACCCTTTTCTCTTAAATTTGATTCATATCCAAGATCAAGGATTCTTTTTTGCGTAGCTCTCCAAGAAAATTGTAAAATCTCCACCGGTACTTTAATTTCAAAAATATTTTTCTTAATTTTTGTCTCATCTACCATGATAATATTTTTTTTAGAATTAAATGCTACTATTTTTTCCCTTGTAAGTGCACCACCTCCACCTTTTATTAAGTTCAATTTTTCATCCACAGCATCCGCACCATCAACATATAGATCCACTTTATTTTCAAGATCAATAACTTTAAAACCATTTTTTTCAAGAATGGAGGCAGTTTTAATTGAGCTAGAAACACAAGAAATATTTTTAAATTTATCTTTATTTTTATTTAATTCATCCAAAAATATTTCAACTGTGGAACCTGTGCCTACTCCCAAGACCATTCCATCCCATAGATATTCCAAAGCCTTTTTTGCAGCATTTTTTTTCATTTCTTCAATTTCCATAGGCTATAATTGCGATTCAAGTTAAAATTTTTTCCCAATATAATTTTATACTGAACTTTTTATATAGTTTATAAATTATTCCAGTAAATGTTATATATGCTTATGCTATTACTTATCAAAGAGGTAATCAATTATGCAAGAAAATTATACTTTCCTAGATGATCTCGGGGAGGAGCTTGATCTGCTCCAAAGGCACATCAAAATATTACAGCTTCTAAAAAAAGATGGACCCATGGGAATTCTAAGAATATCACAGATTACCAATATACCACAGCACAGGGTAAGGTATTCATTGAGGATTCTTGAAACAGAGGGAATGATAGCCGCTTCGCCGGAGGGAGCAAAAATAGTAGGGAATGTGGATGATTTCGTAAAAAAATTAAAAAATGGTTTGTCAGAAATAGAAAAAAGAATCTCAGAACTAAGGAAAGATCTAGATAGTTTTTAAAACCTTTGTATCTTCCCTTGAAGCTCCAAGTGAGATGATTGATACTTTTGTGCCTGTATATTTTTCTATATAATCAATATATTTTTTCATATTTTTTGGAATTTCCTTTTTAACATCATCCTTTGTAAATTCCCAGCCATCAAATGTTCTATAAAGTGGTTTAATTTTCATAATATTATCAATATCTGATGGTATATTTTTTATTACTTTTCCATCGTATTCATATGCATAAGCTACCTTTATTTCATCCAAACCAGAAAGAATATCTATTTTGCTAATGGCAAGATATTTTACACCAGAAATTGAAATTGAATATTTAACAAGAACAAGATCAAGCCAGCCTATCCTTCTTGGCCTTCCTGTTGTGGTTCCATATTCATTTCCTTTTTTAAGAATTTGCTCACCTATTTCATTATGAAGTTCGGTTGGAAATGGCCCCTCTCCAACCTTTGTTGTATATGCCTTAATAACGCCAAGTACCTTTGAAATATATTTTGGTGGTATTCCAAGACCTGTTATTGCTCCACCTATAGTTGTGTTAGAGCTTGTAACATAAGGATACATGCCAAAATCAACATCAAGATGAGTACCCTGTGCACCTTCAAAAAGAACAGGATTACCTTTCTCAATATTTTTTATTAAAAATGATGATGTGTCAACAATATTTTTTTTAAATTTTTTAGCTATTTCATTATACCTTTTGCTAAGTTCCTTAATATCATATTCTTTAGTTAAGTAATTTTTCCTTAAATTTATGGCCATCTCCAACTTTTTCTCTAACTTTTCCTTATCCAGAAGATCTATTATTCTGATTCCTATCCTTGCATATTTGTCTTCATATGCAGGACCTATACCTTTACCTGTTGTACCAACCTTGTTCGAAGATTTAATATTTTCTTCGAAAATGTCCCTGTCCATATGGTATGGGAATACAACGTGTGCCCTTTCAGAAATTTTTAATTTATCCATTGGTGAAAATTCCTTGACCATTTCTATTTCATTTTCCAACTGTACAGGATCTATTACCATCCCATTCCCGAGAACACAAGTAGCTCCCTGCAAAATACCGCTGGGAATAAGGTGGAATTTGTATGTATTACCTGATACTTTAACAGTATGCCCAGCATTTGACCCACCCTGATACCTTGCAACAATTCTATAATGACCTGATAAAAAATCAACAATTTTCCCCTTTCCTTCATCACCAAACTGCAAACCAATAACGGCTAAAGTCTTAACCAAGCTGAACACCGTTATCCTTATATTGAATAATACATATTAAACTTTACCAGAAAAATGGTATTTTAGAGGAAATATTTAAATAGTTCTTTTAGTATTATTTGTCTGACAAAAATCATATTAAAATTAAAAAATGTATGACTAAGGTGGTAAAAATGGTAAATGGAAATGTGTTAAAATTTATGGCTGAGTATGTGGAAAGCAAAAAAGGGATCTCAGGTATAGAACAATTTCAAAAAACAGTGAATGAAAAAAATGTAATCATACCTAAACTTGAGTCAATAGACCCAGAAGATGAATTTTCAGCAGGATATTTTGAAAGGGTATTTGAGGCAAGTGCCAAGGTATTGAATGATGAAAAATTACTTACCCAGTTTGGCTTCAACTATGGAAAGAAATTTTCTATTGCATCACCAAGGATATTCTCTGCAATTGAAAAAAACCAAAAAATAATAGATTCAATATGTGATGGCGTTAGAAAATATTTACCTACTTTCACAGTTTCATGTGACTCTCTAAGTGATAAAAAATTCATTCTAAGAATTGGAAATGTGAAAAGCAAAGAGGAATCACTATTCATATCAGGTTATCTAGACGCAGTTTTACAGAAAATACAGAAAAAGATAGTAAAGACAGAAGAATATTCAGGGCTGGAAAAAAAGGTCGTTCTTAGATTCCTTTAAAATATATTATTTTTTATTGTTCTATATTAATTGTCTTAAAAGAGATCCTTTTATTCAAGACCGCATCCTCCACGGCCTTTTCTGCATTTGATTTTTTACTTTTTCCAGTCTTAATTTCTATAAATACAATTTCATCAACGTAATCCTTTTCCCTCAGCCCTGAAAAAACTATCAAATCTATTGGAGAACCTATGAATTTAGCATCTCTGGGATCGTATGGAAAAGATTGAAAATAGGGAAAAAGCTGTTCTGTTACTTTACCTTTTAAAACATCCTGTGATCTTTTTAAAGTATCCGATTTAATCTTTTCAGAATATTCATTTTTCCACTGGTCAAATTTTAACTCATATTCCTTTCTTATTGAATTTTCTAATGATTCCTTAATTTCATTTCTTTCTGTTTCAAGAGAAGTTTCCACCCATTGCCTGAATATTTCTCTAGATTTAGATTCAACAATTTTTTCCATTCTTAATCTCTGTACAAGGAATAATATTATTAGGATCAGGATTATGAATGCAAATGTAATGCTGATTAATATGAATATATCCATAAGGGATGCATAAAAGATATATTTAAAAAACTTTCTTCATAAAATATTAATTTAATTTTAAACTTAATCGCCTATAGAATTTTTATATATTTTTTTGAAATTTTCATTGGAAATAATTTTTAATTTTTTTATGTCATCCTCTTTTCCAATTAAAAAAAGTTCATGGTAAACATTTTCAGAATAAACGAGTGTAAGAATACTTTTCCTGTCCTTTCCACTACCCTCTATAACTGTAATCTGGTTGTTAGGAATTGATAAACTTAATTCAATATTTCCATTTTTCTTATTGTTGTAAAGGATTCTAACACTGAATTTTTTTCCGTGGTTAAATTTCCTTACTTCCATAAAATCTGCCTTTGTTGGATCTATTTCATGGATCTCAAAAATCTTATGAAACTTGCATGTTTCATTTTTTTTACAATATGGACAATGCTCTTTCCAAAATGTTTCTACCTTTAATTTACCCGCACCTTGCTGATCCATTAAATAAAATAATCATATCTGTGATATAAATTTTATTGATAACTTAATAGAATTTATACAATTTTTACATTTTTTCAAAATATTTCAATAATTTATTTCTGTATGGGAAAAAGTGTAAATGTGTATATGATGCGAATGCATTATTATAATATAATCCATCTTTTCCATCAATTCCTTTTCCCCTGATCACCTTTAATGAAAATGGTCCATCACTCTCAATTGAACTATAATGGAATTCATGCCCTTTTATTACATCACCTTTTCTGAATATAAAATAATCATTCTCTGCCAGAAGTTCTGTATAACCTAATGTCAATCCAGCCTTCTCAATTACTTTCCCATTAAAGATTCCTACCATTTTGTACTCATTTTTTTTATCTACTATTTTATCCATCAGATACATTAAACCACCGCATTCTGCATAAAGTGTCTTTTTATTTTCCACGTGAATGAGAATTTTTTCCTTCACTTTGTAAGATTTTTCAAGTTCCTCCTTGTAAAGTTCAGGATAACCACCTCCAAAATAAACAAAATCCAAATTTTCAGGTATTTCATTCAAAAGAGGGGAAAAAAATTTTATTTCACCAATTCTGGACAATAAATTTAAATTGTACTGGTAATAAAAATTAAAAGCTTTATCCATTGCAATACCTATTTTCAAATTCATTTTTTTTATTTTTTCATTATAAATGCAATTAAAATCATTTAAATATTCCAAAAATTCAAAATTTATATATTTTTCAATTTTTCTAATTTTTTCTTTTAAATCAATATTTTCCATATATGTTTTCAATCCTAAATGACGCTCTTCAATGTAAATATCCTGATCAAAAGGTATTTCTCCAAAAATTTTAACATTGTGCTTTATAAATTCTTTTTTCACCATTCTTAGATGCTTTTCACCATGATAATTATTTATGATCACCCCAAGAGTTAAATTATTTCTGAGGCCTTTATAAATATAATACGCATTTTCTGCCAATCTAGATACATCGATCACAATTAAATGTGGTATGCTTAATTTTTTAAAATAATAATAGGTACTATTATTAAAATCTAGACCTGAATCGTGCAGCCCCATGACACCTTCAAAAATTGCATAATCATATTTTTCAGATGCTTCGCAAATTAGTTTTTTGTAATTTTTATTTTCTATGTATCTATCAATATTTTCAGCATATCCTGTAATTGATCTTGCAAGGCCAGTATCTATAAAATCAGGACCTATTTTAAAAACTGCAGAATTTTCAAGATGATTAGCTATAGCCAATGTTACCGTTGTTTTTCCAGATCCTGTGAAAGGTGCAGTTATTCCTATGATCTTCATATTTGGCAATAATATTCTAATAATAAAGTTTTTATTTTTGCATTTCCATGCAATCTATATGGAAATAAATGATTTCTATAAACTAACATTTTTGAGTGATCTTCAAGTTTACGATAAAAAAATATTTTTTACAGTCATTAAACCATCTAAAAAAAAGAACGATTATGAATCTAAAGTATTCATATACAGTAAAAAAATAATGGAATTTACATCAGGTCCTAGAGATTTTTCACCCATGGTTTCTCCTGATGGAAAATATCTTGCTTTTATAAGCAAAAGGAAAGAGAAAAAGATGCAACTCATGATCATGCCTTTAGATGGTGGTGAAGCTCATGCCATTACTGAAAGAGAAGATATTTCACAGATAAAATGGTCAAAGGATAGCAAGCATATCTATTTTATTTCAAATGAAATTGAAAATTCAAAGGATGATGTTAAGATTATAGACTCTTATCCTTTCTATTTCAATGGTAAAGGTTTTATCTTTAACAAAAGACCTACGCTCTTTGTAATAGGTTTAAAGGGTAGGGAAAAAAAATTAACTCAAAAACCGTTCAATGTTCAAAGCTATGATATTTCAGAAAAAAATGAAATAGCATTGGTTATGAATACTGATGGCCAAGATATATATTGGAACAATCTATATTTATTGAAAAACAACATTGAGAAAATTCCACTTGAGGGTTCTTTCTCAGAACCAGAATTTTCTCCAGATGGAAATTATTTAGCTTTTATATATTCAAGTAACGAAAAAAGTGTTTTTCAGCACAGAAAACTCTACTTGGTAGATAAAAATGGTAATATTAGAAATATTTCAGATCAAATAGATAGATCAATTGGCAATTCAATAAATTCCGATTCTAGAATGGGTACTGGTAAATCAATTAAATTTGTTGAAGAAGGAATCTATTTTTCTGTAACAGATCATGGCAGATCTAAAATTTATTTATATGATACAAAAAACGGTAATGCAAAAGAGATTTATGAAAATAATCAGAGCATTGACTTTTTCTATCCAGACGGCGATAAAATTTATTTTATTGCTCAGAGTATTAACATGCCACAGGAGCTATATGTTTTCCATAATAAATTGAAACAAATTACCAATTTTAATAAATATTTTATGGATCTTCCAGATGCAATTAATTTCAATTTTACTGCAAGTGACAGCGAGAATATTGAGGGCTGGTTTATTTCAAAAAATATGGAAAAATTACCAACAGTACTGGAAATACATGGTGGCCCTAAAACAGCCTATGGATATGCATTTATGTTCGAAATGCAACTTCTGGCCTCTAAAGGTTTCAATGTAATATTTATGAATCCTAGGGGCAGTGATGGCTACAGTGAAGATTTTTCCTTATTAATTAAGGAACATTATGGTGAAAGGGATTTCAAAGATTTAATGGAAGGCCTAGATTTTGCCATAAAAAATTTCCCTATTGAAAGTAGTTTGCTCGGTGTGGCTGGAGGTTCGTATGGTGGATTCATGACAAACTGGATTGTTGGGCATTCAGAAATTTTCAGGGCTGCGATTACTGAAAGATCAATTAGCAATCAAATTTCATTTTTCGGTACATCTGATATAGGCCCAGGATTTAATTCTGACCAGATAGGAAAAACACCCTTTGAAAATTTAGAGCATTACTGGGAAAAAAGTCCTCTGAAACACATAAAAAATGCAAAAACTCCTTTGTTAATAATACATTCTGATGAGGATTATAGATGCCCCATCGAACAGGCATATCAGCTCTACACATCAATGAAATTTTTTAAAAAGCAGGTGAAAATGGTAATATTTCCAGGCGAAAACCACGATCTGTCGCGTCAGGGTAAACCTCACCATAGAACTAAAAGACTAGAAATAATACTTGAATGGTTCAACGATCATTTAAAAAAATAATCAACAATGATACAAGAATTTTAAATATGCAATACCATTTTATTTCCTTTGATGGTAATAACGAAGGCTGAAATAAAGGCACATAAAAGGAAAATATACTATTCCGTTGTCCGATTTGTTTTAATCATAAAAAATATTAATAAGTATGCTAAAAAAGGTAAAAAGGATAAAGTAATAAAATTGGCCAAAAAAAATGTTGAACTGTTTTACAAACTTGGTCCCACATTCATTAAGTTTGGTCAGGTACTTTCATCAAGAAGTGATATGTTTCCTCAAGAATACATAGATATCATGGCGGAACTCCAGGATATAGTTCCCCCTGCGCCGTTTGACGAAATAAAAAAGGAAATAGAAGAAGAATATAAAAGACCAATAAACCAAATTTTTGATTCATTTGATGAAAAACCAATATTTTCAGCAAGCTTGGGCCAAGTCCATCTCGCAAAAATTAAGGATAAAACGATAGTTGTAAAAGTTTTAAGACCTGGTATAAGAGAAAGGGTAGAGCTTGATCTTGGAGCTTTAAAAAGCATGAATTTTATTTTCAAACTCCTGATGGGAGAAGATTTTCTTTTTATGGCCCAGAGAGTACTAAATTCTTTTGAAAAATCGATCTATGATGAAATGGATTACAGAAAGGAAGCTAAAAATCTTCTAGAAATTAAGGATAACCTTTTCTCAAGGGAAAAGAATTTGAAAATACCAGGCATTTATATGGATCTTGTAAGGGAAAAAGTACTCCCGATGGAATATATACCTGGTACTAAGATAACAGATGTTCAAAAGATAAAAGAGAAGGGCTTCGATACTAAAAATCTTGCAAGGAGGGTAGTGGAAATATTCACAGGCATGGTAATAAAAGATAATGTGTTCCATGCTGATCCGCATCCAGGAAACATATATGTTGATGAAGAGGGATCTTTGATTCTCTACGATTTTGGCATGGTAGGAAGATTAGACAGAAAAACAAGAAGGAATTTATTCATGCTTTACAATGCTTTAATTTCAAAGGATCCAGATAGAATAATTGATGCAATGGTAAAGCTGGATGCTTTGGATCCTTATGCTGACAGATATGTAATTAAAAAAGGAATTGCACTTGCATTAAGATCTCTTGAAGGCGAGAAAATAAGCGAGTACGAAGTAAGGGAATTGGTAAATTTTGCAAATAAAATTTTTTACGAATTTCCTTTCAGGCTTCCAGATAACCTTGCTCTTTTCATAAGAATGTATGTTCTTATGGAAGGTGTTGCATTAACCCTAGATCCTGAATTCAATATGCTTTTAACTATAGGAGATATGCTTGATTCCCCTGAAATGAGAAAGGAATTAATAATGAACACTGTTCATGATGAATATGATTCAATAATTGAAAATTATAGAACAATTATGAGAATCTTGCCAAAATTAAATGACTACATTGATCTCCAATCAGGAAACATAAAAAGAAATAATAAAAATGGATATACCTATCTTATACCTGGAACTATAATCATAGCAAGTGCAATAATAACATTCACTTATCCAATATATTCATTATTTGGATTTACTGGTTCAGGCCTGCTTTTTATTTATTTCTATTTAAAAAATAAATGAAAAAAATTTATTCAACTTTTATTTTAGCTGCCTGTACTATTGGTACAGTAATGTTGAGAACACCATTTTCATATTTTGAAACTGCCTTGTTCTCTTCAACGCTTACGGGTAGAAGAATTCTCTTGTAAAATCTCTCCGGCCTCTGCCTTACATGAATTAAAGCCTTTTCACCATAATCTAGCTTCCTATTTGCCTGTATTTTCAAATATGCTGAGCTTATTTCAACTGAAATATCATCCTTCTTAAGGCCTGGAAGATCGATATTTATTATTAGATTTCCATTATCTTCATATATGTCTATTGGAGGCATTATTGTTTCAAAGAAACTTTTTTTCCTTTCGGCTGCCATTTTCTCAAAATCATTTTTTAAATCCTCTGTAAAGAATTTCCACCATGTTTCCATAACCTATCACCTAATTTAAAAAGACACATCCATTATTTAAGTATTTTGTGATTCTTTTAAATAATTCAATTGTTAATTTTTGAATTGTTCAACAATAATGGAAAAAGAATCACAATTAGAAAATTTTCATCCTTATCCATATTAGATTCCTCAGATTCTATTTCATTCATAAAATTATTAAAAATTTCAGAGAATCTTTTTGAATGTTTTTCAGTTAATGATGATATGGATAAAATCACCATATTTTTTAGAATGTTTTCCTTTAATTCAGAAAGTTCTTCAATACTCATGAAATTAATTTCCTCTTCCATTGTATTTAAAACTAAAGAACTTGCATTCAAAAAATTTTTAATTATTTCTCTTAGGTCATTTACCTCCATTTTATTGATCTCTGATAATAGGTCCTTTGTTTTTATTTCAAGAAAAAGGTCAATATTTAATTTATAAAACTTTTCAACATAGTTCTTTACCACCCTTGTTTCTTTCAATTGAACGATGCCATCTTCCAATAATTCTTTCATTAATTGGTATACGTTAGATCTTGTTGTTCCTATTTTTTTAGATATTTGCGTTGCAGTCATGGATCCATATTTTAATAATATGATAATAATTTGCAATTTTGTTTTATTTTTAAGAGAGTTCACAAGTGTAAAAATTTTGTCCATAGAAAAAGAAATTATATATAAGATATAAATTTACCTATAAATGAATATTATATGTATAATAAAGATTTGCATTTAAAAAACTTTAATCTAATGATCATAAATTCAGGCCTTTCAAGATTTGGATTTTCATCATTTGACTTGATAATAATTTGGGTGATCCTATATTTAACAAAAATGCCAATACTTTCTGGTTTGGGAGATGGCATTTTATCAATGCCATTATTTTTTAGCTTTGTTGTTGGAGCATACATAGATTATTCAAATAAAAAGAAGATCATTGCAATAATATCTGGAATAATAAGATCAATTTCAATTACTTCAATTTTTATTGGTTTATTCCTTAACAATATTTTAATTATTTTAATTTCAATTTATGTCTCAGCATTTTTGATAGGCTTTACATCAGACATTTTGAATTCAATAAGATCCTATTGGATGAAAGAATTTCTAGAAGAAAGTGAATATAAAAAGGGTGTTTCCATATCAAATTCTATTTATTCCCTGGCCGAGGGTATAGGATATATTACTTCAGGCATTTTTATTGATTTTGGTTCATACATAGCTTTTCTTTCCATTTTTATTGTTTTCACAATATCCATAATTCCAGTTATTTTTATCAAAGATCATGTTGAAAAGAAAAAGAATTCAGAAATTAGAAATTCTATTCTTGAGGGTATAAGGTTCATATTTGATAATAAAATCATAGTTCAAATAATGATTTTAGCGTTCTTTATAAATTTTATTTTTGGCACTGCAGGAATAATATTCGTTGCATTGGTTCAACTTTTTTACAAATTATCTGCAATATATGTTTCAATAATATTTTCTGCTCTTGTTTTTGGAATTGTTTTTGGATCTTCAATTGGTTCTAAGGTGAAGGGTAAAATTGGTGTGATTTTCATAATCAGCTTTGTAATGATAAGCATATCAATGATTTCCATATATTTAATCAAAAATATATTTATTGCAATGGCCCCATCTGCAATAATTGGTATTATTATAGGAATATTAAATGTAGCTTTAGGCACTGCCACAATAAAAATTATACCACAAAATTTAATGGCAAGGGTTCAAGGTGCATTCAGTACTTTTAGCGTTGCCATAATATCTTTTTCAGGCTTGGTGGGAGGTCTTTTAATTCAGGAATTAGGAA
Source organism: Thermoplasmata archaeon (assembly GCA_023261755.1). GTDB lineage: Archaea > Thermoplasmatota > Thermoplasmata > Thermoplasmatales > ARK-15 > ARK-15. The sequence goes on from JAGDXS010000001.1 coordinate 12,839, forward strand.
TAATGAATTCATTCATTTTATTAAGCTTATTATTAATATTGATTGTACCCATGATTATTCTATTTAAAGATTTTTATGAAATAAAAATATGAATTTACCATACTATTTTTGAGCTTAGTAGGTATCCTCTTAGAAAAATTAATTTTTTATAATTTTTGATTATTCTTACCATTCTTGTGATATTATATACTAGAAATTT
>JAGDXS010000020.1 GCA_023261755.1 Thermoplasmata archaeon
CTATTGTGAAGACGGATCCAAATACTCCGGCATCCAACCCAGAGAGGTTCCCAAATAGGTATTGGTAGTAGTGATTGAGACATCAAAATAAAATAACTAAAATAAAAACATCAAGAACAGCTATTTTTGTTTATGTTTACAATCAATTAATACAACTTTTTTAATTTAAAAATAAAGATGTAAAAAATCGAATTGGCAAATTATGATAAGGCACTTTCAATTGGCAAAGTAAAGTTATAAAGATAATTGAATGTGAGTTTTCAATCATTAATAAAGATAAATAAAAATCTCATTTAAATGCAGTATTTATAAGTATATGTAAAAGTTAAAGAATCTTACATTAAAATTTTTTATTAAATTACTTGTCTATTAACATTTTAACATAAAATCATATATTTAAAAAATAAATATTACCTTTTGCATGGGTGAATTTAAAAAGAAAATAATTGAATTTATAAAATTAAGCAGATTACCATTTCAGGAACCAATTCTAGCTCCTGTTATATCCGGTATATTGACTGCCTATTTTATGGGATATAGGGTTAAAAATTTGTTTTTGGTTATTTTTTTAGTTATATTTGTTGCATACCTAATAGAGCAGGCTACATTATATCTGAACGAATTTTTTGATTATGAAGGAGATGTCTTAAATAAGAATTATACAAAATTCAGCGGTGGAAGCAGAATTTTAAGTGAAGGTTCATTGTCCAAAAATGCAGGCTTTTTGGCAGCTATAGTTACAATTTCCATACTTATTATAATTGGTATATTCTATTTATTCACTATCTATAATTTAAGACCGCTATTTTTATTATATGGTATTATAGGTGTTATTCTAGGGTTATTTTATTCAGCACCTCCATTTAAATGGGCTTACAGAGGTGTAGGGGAAATTTTTATTGGAATAGCATTTGGAATTATGGGTTTTACAGTTGGATTCTATGCAATATCAGATCATATAAGCTTGCTATCATTTCTATTTAGCGTTCCTTCAGCGCTAACAGTATTTGCAATTATATTAATTAACGAAGTACCTGATTATGATTCAGACATCATTGTTAAAAAGAAAAATTTAGTAGTAAGATTTGGTAGAGAAAAATCAATCCTTTATATTTATTTTCCAGCAATGATTTTTACAGCTTTAATATCCATGTTGCTAGGCTTTTTAATATTTGGTATTATAGGTTTTGTTTTTTCCATTATATTGATGATACCTATGATTTTTATTACAAGTAAATGGATAATTAAACATGTAAAAAATTTTGAAAAGATAGAAGATATGCAAAAATATACTATATTTTATAATTTCATAGCTTCATTCATTCCAACAGCATTGATTATGTTAAAGGTTTTGATAATATGAATAAAAGTTTGAAATTATATAATTTAAAAATATTAAGACGCTTGATGATGATTGGGACAGTTTCCCTAGGTACAGGTTGGAAAATAGGAAGTAGATTTAATAGTTCATTAGGAATACTTTTAAAAGTTTCTACTGGAGCAAAACAATTAGGATGTTTTGGTTATTCTCCACACATTGTTTATGAATTAACTGGATCTTGTAATCTTAAATGTCTTCACTGTCATGCAGCCAGTGGAAAAAGTTATCCTAATGAGCTGGGAACTGAAGATGCAAAAAGAGTCCTTAAAAATCTAACAACGCTAAAAGACTTCAAGGTTATTGTTTTTTCTGGAGGTGAGCCTTTATTAAGAAAAGATATTTGGGAATTGACAGAATATGCAAAAGATCTTGGATTTGAAGTACTCTTTGCCACAAATGCAACTCTTGTTACAAAGGAAATAGCTAGAAAAATGGCAAGTTTAAAGGTATTAGGTGCAGCTGTTAGTCTGGATAGTGTAAAACCTGAAGTTCACGATAGTTTAAGAGGGATTCCTGGTTCTTGGGAAAGAGCCATACATGGAATTAATAACATAGTTTCAGAGAAAATGTTTTTGCAGATAAATGTAACTGCGAATAAAACGAACATAAAGGAAATTCCAGAATTGATAAAATTTGCAGATAACCTTGGCGCTCATGTTATATTCCTATACACATTTGTGCCTGTGGGTAGAGGAGATAACAATAAATGGCTAGCTTTGGATTCTGATGATTTCGTAAACCTGGTTAAGGAAACAATAAAATTGCAATCTCAAGTTCAGGCTATTATAACTCCAGTTGCCCTTCCGTGGTATTTTGCATATCTTGTTTCAAAATCCGGAATAACACCAAATTTAGCAAAAGAATTTATTACTGGATGCATCGCAGCAAAGGGGATAATAAATATAAAACCCGATGGGACAGCTTGGCCATGTCCATTCCTGCCTATAGATTCTGGTAATGTTTTATATCAAAGTGCTGAAGAAATATGGAATGGAAATGTTTTCAAATCCATTCGAAATAGAAATAATTTTTCAGAATCCTGTAATATTTGTTCATATATGGAAGTTTGTGGAGGCTGCAGGGTAAGAGCATATATAAAGACAGGTTCTCAACTAGGTGCTGATCCCATTTGCCCAATAAATAACAAAAAGGAATTTGTTCTGTTAAAATAAAAATTAAAATATTATTATATACAAGATCTTTATTTTTTTAAAAAAATAATAGATTAAAAACATAAATAAGAAATACCACCTTGTTATGAATGAGAAAGAAAAATGAGCCTAGGAAGAAGAATTCAATCACAACTTTATAAGCTTGAAAATGAAGGAAGAGTGATAAATAAAAATGAAAGATATGTTTTTTATAGATGGTTTAGATAATAACTTAAGTTTATAAATATGGCAAGTTATGTCTTAATATTTTTTTGAAACTTTAAAAATTTTTAAAATTTGAAATATAGATCTTCATTATTTTGCAAAGCTTCCATAATTTCCTTTCCATGATCAGATTTCATTTTTATCTTGATTATACCATCTCTCGAAAGTATAGCTGAAAAAAGAGGTCTATCATTAGCATAAACCATGCCAGATTTTCCTCCAAGATCTTCATTTGCAATTAAATAAAAATTATCTTTTTTCTTTTCTACCATTAATTTAAAAGAATTTTCTATCTTCTTGGATTTAAAGGGATAAACCTCTATATGCATTCCTATGTGTTTTTCTATCTCGTCAATTCTGTTGCCCTTTTTACCTATTATTTCCGGTATCTCATCCTCAGGAACAAATAAATTTATTGTACCTTCCGAAACTATCTCTATCCTGAAATTTCCCCTTATGTATTTTTTTAATAAATCTTCAATCTTCATTTCTGCAAATTCATATACCTTGCTCTTTTCCCTCTTAATAGGAACAACTACAATCTGCTCTCCAAATGAATAAATTTCAAATTCTATATTACCTGAGAAAAAGTCCCTCACCTCTATTACAGGCCTTGATAGATCCTCCTCTCTGAGGCCTGAAGGAACTTTCACCACATATTCCAAAATAAGAACTTTTGATACCTTTCCAGCTTCTATGTGAATTACTGTGTCCACTACCTGCGGTATAACCCCAAGCTCTATCCTTCCAATAAGGCGCTGTATAGCATCTACAGCACGAGTTGCATGAACAACGCCTACCATGCCAACACCTGAAAGCCTTAAATCCGCGTAAGTTTTAAAATCATCTGTTGTTCTAACTTCGTCAAAAATTGTAACATCAGGTCTTACAAGCAAAAGTATATTCCCAGTTTTTTCCATTTCACCTTCCAGTGCGGTATACTGTGTTATTTCATCAGAAACCTGCAGGTCGCGAGGCTTTTCCATCGTTTTTACCACTTTCCCATTTGATACATACATCTCTGCAAGAGCCTGAGCAAATGTTGTTTTACCTGCTCCAGGTGAACCTGAAATTAAAATTCCATTTGATTTTTCATTCAACCTTTTCAGGAGTTTTTCATCAAGGTTGTAATGTTCAATTGAAAATTTAACAAGGGGTCTTACAGCAGTTATTTCAATACCATCTGAGAAAGGTTCTCTTGTAATTACAATCCTGAATTCACGCAGTTGAACAACAGTAGCTCCCTTTAGTTCCATCTCAATAAATGAATTTTTATCGCTTCTTGCCCTCTCTATTATGTCTGTGGAAATCTCTTCAAGATCTGAATCAGTTAAAATTTTATCTGAAATTTTAATGAGCTTGAAGTTTCCAGGTGAACCCTTTTTTGCCATTGGATGGGTATTCTCTTTTAAATGGACGCTCATTGTTTCACTGTCAAAAAAATCCTCAATCTTCATTGCAGGTTCTTTTTTCGATTCTATGTAAATCACTTCTAGACCTTTTACCTTAGCCACCATGGATTGGATATAATCTGATGTGACAAGGGTAGCATCATTCTCAAAGGCAACATTTCTAATTATTTCGTCTATTTCACCACTCTTTGCCCTCTCTATCTGCCATCTATCTGGCCTCTTTCCATAAAATTCTATTAATATTTTACCATTCTTTTCAAGATTTTTTAATTTTTCGAGCTCTTTTAAACCTGTAAAACCTATTAATAGTCCTCTGTTAGCTTGCGCCTCTATTTCTGAAATCACAGCTTCTGGAATTATTATTTCTCCACCATTCTCACTAACAAGATCGAAAAATTTTCCATTTATTATAACAGAGGTATCAGGCACGTATTTCATTTTTCCTCCTTTTTGATTAGGGCTTTAAGCATTTCATTCACTTTAGAACCTTCAGCCCTACCCTTTACTTCCTTCATTATTTTACCCATAAGTACAGCCTCAATATTCTCCTTATTAAGCAAATTCTCATTCAATTTAATAATACTTTTTATTATTTCTTCCAGATCATGCTCATCCAAAACTTTAAACTTTTTAAAATCAATGTTGCCTGTCCTTAGAAAATCTTCAAGTATAAATGGAATTGCCTCTTTCACTATTTCATTTTGCCTGAGGGCCTGAAATATCTTTTCTAAGATATCCATTGTTATTTTTTCAACATCCATGCCTGAGGATTCTAGCTCAGGTATTGTATTGAATAAAGTTCTGAATATAGCATTTCCATCATCGTAAATTGAGAACAATTTTTTGAACTTATCCTCCATGCTTTCATTAATGATCTGTTCAGCCTGTTGCTTTGAGAGGTTGTATTCATTCATGATTTCATTCACTTTTTCATCATAGCTTTTTGGCAGAGAATTTTTAATCTTTGCAAGAATATTACTATCTATCTGGATGGGTGGTACATCCGTTTCAGGATACATTCTCTCCTTACCTGGTAGAGGTCTCAGAAATTCTGTTGTTCCATCGTCTTTAGGCCCTCTTGTTTCTGGAACAACTCCATTTTTGGCAGCCTTTATTCTTTCAATTATGTATTTCAAACCCTCTTTTGCTTTATCAGGGTCAGAAACAAGCATAAGGAATGCATCATTATCTTTAAGTTTGAAGAAATCTTTTATCTTATTTACTTCCTCTGCGGATATTCCATAGTTAGGCAATTCATCTGAATGGAAAATACCGGGTATGCCAAGTACTCTGACAACATCAGCGAGCTCCCTTCCAAGTCTGAATTTATCACTCTTCAGAAGACCTTTAAATCCAGGAAGAGCTATACCAAGGACCCTACCTCCCTTAGAAATGCCATTCCTTATAATTTTGCTCTCACTATTTTTAAGGATATCAGTAATATCCTCAATTTTGAATTTATCCGTTGAAATTTTTCTATTCGATATTTCCTTTGCAAGTTCAATGAGCATATTCTGCCTTTCCATTTCATATTTTACAATTTTATCTATTAAAGAAAGCCTTGAAACACCTTTTACCTCTACTCTCGTTGTATCAATCGAAACATTTAGATCCTGCCTGATTGACCCAAGGCCTCTCTTTACTTTTCCAGTTGATCTTAGTACGTAACCAATGATCTGGGCAATTTTCTTTACCTCGGATGGATCCTTCATATCCGCACCTGTTGTAATTTCTATTAAAGGTATACCTAAGCGGTCTAGTCTATACACAGCCTGTCCTTCCCTTTCCTCAATTTTTCTTGCTGCCTCTTCTTCGAGGCAAACGGTTGGTATAGAAATCCTTCCAAATTCAGTATCTATGTAACCGTTAATACCAACAAGTGCGGTCCTTTGAAAACCACTTGTGTTCGATCCATCAATAACAAGCTTTCGCATGAAATGTATTTCATCAACGATCTTGCAGTGGAACATTAATGAAACTTCAATTGCAATTTCCAAAGCTTCTTTATTCACTTCATGTGGTGGCTCTTCATCCATTTCCACTAAACATGAATTCTCTGTAATCTGGTATTTGAACGTTCTTTTTCTTACTGATTCCATCATTGCTGCTGCATCATATTCACCCATTTCACTCTGAACTGGTCTTAGAGTTCTTCTAAATTCACCCTGAACATTGTCACTTAAATAGGATTCACAGGAACAAAAAAGTTTTTTAGTATCAAGTTGCTGATGTATTTCCAATCCTGCTTTAAACATAGTCTAAACCAACCCTCCTTTCGCTGATTTCTCCTGCAATATTTTTCGTCATTATTTCCTTAACATTGCTGAAATTTGCCATAGCCCACATCATTTTAACATATGCTACCTCAGGCAGCATATCATAGAGTGGAACAGCCCCTGCCCTTATCATTTCCCTACCTGTTGCGTAAACATTTAGGTTAACAGAGCCATATATGCACTGTGATGTAATTCCTATAAATACACCATCACGAACAAGATCCCTTATCACAGGAATAATGTTCTGCGAAACATGACCAAGGCCAGTTCCGGCGATTATTATTCCATGCACCCTTGAACCTATGTCATAAAGAATGTCCCTGTCCATGTTTGGATAATAATAAAGAAGTATTGCCCTTTCATCCATTGCAATTTTTGGAATAATTGGGCCAGATTTTTTTCTGTAATCTGAAATGAATTTTACATTTTCTCCTATTTCAGCGATTGGCCTAGTATTTATACTTCTAAAGGCATCCCTCCTGCTCGTGTGCATCTTCCTTACCTTGACACCCCTGTGTGCATAAACTATAGAATCTGAAGTTGTTCCATGCATTGTTACAACAACTTCACCAAGATCAGTTTCCATGAGCTTCAGTGATGCTAATAAATTTAAATAGGCATCAGAACTAGGCCTGTCACTCGACCTTTGTGCTCCCACCATAACTATAGGACCAGGAAGATTCTGAAGCATGAATGATAATGCTGAGGCTGTATATGACATGGTATCAGTGCCGTGCGGAATAATTATTCCGCTCGAATCATTGAATTCCTTTTCAACTTCCTTGGCGATTATTTTCCAATGTTCCACATCCATGTTTTCACTGAAAATTGAAAATAGGTTTCTAGATCTTATGTCATATTTATCTCCTATCTCAGGTATGGCCAGAAGAAGTTCTTCCTGTGAAACTGCAGGTTTTACTGCTCCCGTTCTGTAATCAACGTAACTAGCAATTGTACCACCAGTTCCAAGAACAGATACCTTTAATCCCTTTTTATGATCCTTAATCTTTTTAATCATTTTTTTACTTTCAGCTTTGGAAATTAATTTCATTGAAAATGAATCATCCTTTTTTATACCTATATTGTATCCATTTTCAAGCTTAATTATTATAATATCATCACCGCTGAAGATGTGCTTTGGCATAAGCACACCTCTATATGTTCCTTGTTTAGTTTTAATTTCCACAAGATCTCCAGGTTCAAAATCCATGGGGACCATAAATCGAAGGAATAAAATTAATCTTATGGTACACCATGATCAATCTAATGTTTGTATCTCTAGAGGGCATAGATGGCTCAGGAAAAACATCAATAGGAAAAATGATGAAGGAGTTATATGAAAGCAAGGGTAAGAAAGTTTACCTTACAGAAGAGCCTACCAGGATAATATTTGATACAAAAAGCATCATGGAAAAGGATCTTGATCCTTTCACAAGGGCTTTCATATTTATGGCTGACAGGGTAGAGCATTTAAAAGTAATTAAAGAAAAGATTTCACAAGGATTTATTGTAATCTGTGATAGGTATGTTGATTCTACATTTGCATATCAGGGGAGTGCACTTGAAAAAAGATTTGGATCAAAGGATAGGACGTATGAATACCTTTTAAAAATCTATGAACCTGTATCACTAGACCCAGATATTGTAATTTATTTGGATGTAGAACCAGAAATAGGATTGAAAAGGATTGAATCAAGAAAAAGGGAAATATTTGAGAAAATAAGTGAATTGGAGAATGTAAGGGAATTCTATTTATATTTATCAAAAATTAGAAATTATAGGATATATGATTCAAACAAAGATTTGAAAAGTTTATGGCAAAATATTTTAAGTGATCTAAACCTGTGATTTAATGTATGAAACATTCTGCTTGTAAACTTTAATTAAATCGTTCATTGTAACAATGCCTAAAAATAAGCCTTTTTCAACAACTGGAGCCCATGTGGACTTTATTTGTGACATTACTTCCCACGCCTGCTCTGCACTTGAATCGAGGTGAACATACGCTATACCAAACTTTATAAAATCTTTCACTTTTTTTTCATCATTAGATTCAATATCCGCTAAATAAACAACACCGAGGAATCTATTATTTTCATCGACTACAGGTAAAGAAATAAAGCCGTTCATTTCCATTAGAATTCTAGCCTTATGAACACTTTCATTCATTCCAATCTTTATATCATGGATTTGAGTTTGTGAAATTTTTATGCTCGTTAATAATGGTGTATTATATTCACCGAGATGAGCAGGTGATTCTTTCCTCGTGGGCACTTGTGACCTGTATATTGAACTGTTTCCAGAAATTAGGTATGATGCTGCAACTGAGATCATTGCAGCCGGTAATAATTGTAAGCTTCCCGTCATTTCAACTACCATAATCATCACAGATAGAGGAACCTTTCCAGCTGCCGCAAAAAATGAGAGCATTCCAATTATCACAAATGGAATATATGATGTTACTATACTTGGAAATAATGCATTAAAAAGAATACCAAATAGAAGGCCAAGCGAAGCGCCTATCACCATGCCCGGAGCAAAAACACCCCCGCTTCCGCCAGAGCCAATTGAAAATGATGTGGCCAGAATTTTCATTATTGGTAGCATTATTAAAATAATTATCAATGGCAAACCAGATGTTGGAATTATTTTAAGATTATTTGACATGAATATCTGAATCCAGCCATACCCTACTCCCATCACCTCTGGGAATAGAAGAGCTATAATACCTGTAATAAATCCACCCAGAGCAGGTTTGAAATATTTATTAATCTTAATATTTTTGAAAAAATCATGAATTCTGTAAAAAGTTTTAACGTAAAAAATTGCAACTAGACCAGAAACAAGGCCAAGGATAAGGTAAAAGGGCAACCTCATAGGGTTGAACATTCCAACATAATATCCAAAAATGGGCGTAAAACCAACAACAGAGCCAAATATTGAATAGCCTATTGCTGATGCTATAAGACTGGGGTAAATTATTTCAGGCTCTATGTCCTTTTTGTAAAGAATTTCTGCCCCAAGTATTGCACCACCTATTGGTGCTTTGAAAATTGTGCCTATGCCTGCACCAATGCCTACGGCCACGGCTCTTCTTCTATCTTCAGGACTTAAATGTAAAAGATCTGCAACTATTGAACCTAAACCTGAGGAAATCTGTGCTGTAGGACCTTCCCTTCCTGCACTTCCACCAGAACCTATTGTAATAGCTGATGCAAGCGTTTTTATTGGAATCACAATCTTTCTTACCTTTCCCTGCTTGTTATGATAAGCATCTATTGCAGCATCTGTACCATGGCCTTCGGCTTCAGGCGCGAATTTATAAACAATGAGACCTGAAAGAAGGCCACCTAATGTTGTTGAAACAGGAATTAGAAAGTATCTAGAATTTGTAATGCTAAAATTAAGGTATGACCCTTCACCAACTGGAACAGGAAATGAAATGCCAAGAAAAATGTTCATAAATAAATAAGAAAAAAAGATTATTGCATAGTAGAAAAGCAAAGCACCAAGACCTGCTATTATCCCTATTATAGTTGCTATAATAAACCATCTTTGAAAATATGGAAGATCATTAATGTGAAATTTTTTCATATTATTATAAACCTAATTGCGATATCTTATTAAAATATATCCACAACAATAAGAAATAATTTTAATAGAAGTTCACATATCATCCATTATGACTTTAGATAAAATATTTGAAAATGTGGATGCAGTTTTGATTTATAACCAGGGTGAACCAGTCGTTGATCTAAACTTCTTTTATTTCACAAGGCTTCTAGATTCTGGCCTTTTTGAAGGATCATATTTATTCATAGATAGAAATACAAAATCAATAATAACAAGCGAGCTTGAAGAAACTTCAGCAAAAAAATCGGGATGGGATGTAAAGATTTTTAAGAAAGGAACAGAAAGGGATGAAATATTGAAAAATTTACTTTCAAATAAGAAAAAAATTGGCATATCATTTTCAACATTTACAGTAAAGGAATTTAATAACATAAAGGGCAAATTTTCCAATTTAGATTTCATTGACATTGATCCATATCTTAATGAACTTAGGCAGATAAAGGACGATTTCGAAATATCTTTGATCAAGGAAGCTGCAAAAATAGCAAGCGATGCTGTTGACGATCTTATTGATTACATAAAAGAAGGAATGACAGAGAATGATCTTGCAGCGCAGCTTACCTACATGCTCATGAAAAATGGAGCACAGGAAAATGCTTTTACACCCATTGTTGCATTTGGAGAAAATTCTGCAGAACCTCATTATTTTTCAGGAAACAGAAAATTGAGGAAAGGCGATTTTATTCTAATGGATTTCGGTGCAAGGTACAGGAAATACAATTCTGACATAACTAGAACATATGTTTTTGGAAAAGGGAATGAAAAACAGAAAAGGATGTATGATGTTGTTAAGCATGCGCAGCAAATAGGTATAGATGCAATAAGGGCTGGAAAAACTGGTAAAGAGGTGGATGCTGAGGTAAGAAATTTTATTGATTCAACTGAATTCAGGGGTCTTTTTATTCATTCCACAGGCCACGGCGTAGGCCTCGCAGTTCATGATCATCCTGCCTTAGCTCAGAGCTCAGATCTTGTTCTAAAGCCTGGGATGGTTGTTACAGTTGAGCCTGGTGTATACATAAAAGGTTTTGGCGGTGTTCGTATTGAGGATGATGTTCTTGTCAAAGAAAATGGCCATGAGGTGTTATCATCTGCGGATAAGGAGTACAGGGAAATTTAAAATCAAAATATGTGGAAGGGAAAAAAAGGTTTATATAAGGACATAGAATATGGATTTTCTACATACATTGGTGTTGAAATATGTCACAGAAAGTTGCTGAAAGGGCTGCGGCAAAAAAGATAAAGGATAAATGGAAGGCCAAGAGCTGGTATAAAATTCTAACCCCGGAGAGCTTCGGCTCTAAAGAGATAGCTGAAACTCCTTCTGAAACACCTGATCAGCTTATTGGTAGGGTGGCAGAAACTACCCTTTACAATTTGAATGGCGATGTTAAGAAGGAATATGTTAAACTGTTTTTTAAAATCATGAAAGTGGACGGTAACCAGGCCCAGACCATGTTTATAGGCCATGATGTTACGCAAGATTACATAAGAAGATTGGTAAGGAGAAGGAAATCAAGGATAGATGCCATTTTTCCCTTAACCACAACAGATGGTTACAAAATAAGGGTAAAGGTAACAGCAGTTGCAGACAAAAGATTGAATTCATCACTTAAAAGTGCAATTAGAAAAAAGATTATAGAATCAGTTCTAGAAAATGGTACAAAGCTTCCATTTTATGAGTTTGTTAACTACATGCTTTCAGAGAAAATTGTTCAGGACATAGAAAAGAATGTAAGAACAGTATACAACATAAAGAAAATAGAAGTAAGAAAGTCAAACTTGCTACAGAAACCTACAGATCAGGTAATAGAAGCAGCACAGCAGGCATCCTGAGTGCCGGGGTGGCTCAGCTGGTAGAGCGTCGGACTCATAGGGTTACCTTTTTATTAAAAAAGGACTGAGTTATCCGAAGGCCCCGGGTTCGATCCCCGGCCCCGGCATAAAGAATTAAAAAAGAAAACTTTATTTTTAATTATAAGATTTTTCATTCATGATATTAGAAAAATTAAAGGAAAAAGAAAATAAAATTATAGAGTTGAGAAGAATCCTTCACCAATATCCTGAAATAGCGCATAAAGAATATGAGACACAAAAAATTATTCTTGAATATCTTGAAAACATTGGAATAGAGGGCAAAAAAGTTGCAGGGACAGGAGTAATTGCGACGATAGAAGGTAAAAATAGAGGAAAAACTGTTGCTCTAAGGGCTGATATGGATGCTCTTGCCATAAGGGAAGAGAATGATGTGTCTTATAAATCCAAAAATGATGGTTTTATGCATGCTTGCGGTCACGATAACCACATGAGCATGATTTATGGTGCAGCCTTAGTTCTAAATGAAATGAAAGATAAATTGAATGGGAATATAAGGATTATTTTCCAGCCTGCAGAGGAAGAGGGAACATTGGGGGGAGCAAAGCCCATGATTGAACAAGGTGCAATTGAAAATGTTGATTACATCCTTGGCATGCATGTATGGCCAGATCTTCCAGAAGGCGTTCTTGGTCTAAGAAGCGGACCCTTTTTTGCAGCTGCAGATAATATAATCATTGAAATTCTAGGGAAAGGCGGCCACGGGGCAAAACCAGACCAGGCGGTGGATCCAATAATGGTTTCTTCAAAGGTAATAGATTCACTGCATACAATTTCAGGAAGAGAAATTGATCCATTGGAACCATTTGTAATAACAATAGGATCAATCCATGGTGGAACTTCTCATAACATTATTCCTGATAAGGTTGAAATGATGGGAACTGTGAGGACCATGGATAAAAAAACTAGAGAGATCATGGAAAATAAATTGAATAGAATTATTTCAGGTATTACATCAGCCTTCAATGCAAATTATAAGTTTAAATATATTTATGGCTATCCCATCCTTGTTAATGATCCGTGGGTAACAGATTTTGTAAGAAACATTGCGTCTGGAATACTCGGAAATGAAAATGTTGTTATTGCAAAACAAACAATGGGTGGAGAGGATTTTGCATACTATCTTGAAAAAGTTCCAGGCACGTTTATGGTCCTTGGAACATACAATGAAAAATTGGGATTTACGAACAATGTTCATACTTCAAGATTTAATGTGAATGAAAAAATTTTAGCTATTGGATCAACAATATTTGTGGAGAGTGCACTTGCACTTCTTAATTATTCATGGACAAAGAACAATCCTTCTTGACCAGAGGCAATCTCCACATGATGGAGAATTTCCCTCGCAATCCAGGTCTGTTGAAAGAACAAATTGGCATTTTTTATCTGCAAAGACACAATCTATGCATGATGGATAAAGGGACATTGAAACCATGAACCTGAATTTCATGTATTCATCAGAATTCCATATTTCAAAAAGCTTTTTATCATAAATATTCCCAAATGAATATTTTTTTACCATTTTTTTTCTACCAAATATAAATTCAGGATATGAATGGAGAAACCTGTAGCATGGAACTACTGAACCATCCCATGATATAACAGTGCTCTTTTTTTCCATAAAATCGCATACCCTTTCTGTCCTGAGCTTAAATTCAGGAAGAATGGTCATGATCCTGTTGCCCATGGACTTCATTAGAAAATCATTTACATATTTTTCATAATCCGTTTTACCATCATAAACGATTTCATTTGCCTGTTCTTCACTCATGGGTAAAAGATTTGATACCATAATTTTAGCTACGCCAAGATCATTTGCAATATCTGCAATGCCTGGAAGATCCTTAATATTTGATTTCATTGCAACAAATTCAATTTCAAGCTCAGGTAAATCAGATCTTTTTTCTTTCTTCATTTCAACAATCCTTTTTATGTTTTTATATATTATATTATTGGAAATTCCCCTTATTTCTTTAAATCCCTGCTCCTCTGGAGAATCTAAAGAAAATATTATCCTGTCAACTGATAAATCAACAATTTTTTTTGAAATTTTTTCATTCAGGAGAGTTCCATTCGTTGAAATATAAGTAACATAATTCCTCTTTGCCATTTCTAAAAATTCCAAAAAATCTGGATGAACAAGAGGTTCTCCTATGCCACCAAAATGAAATACCTTAAGTGAATTGAACTCTCTTAACTGATTCATCAAACTATAGAAAAGATCTTTTTTCATAAAGCCTATTGAATCTTCCCAGAAATTTCTGTAACACATTTTGCACGATAAATTGCATCCATTTGTTATTTCAACATAAATTTTATTCAAATCTTCTTCATTGAATTTTATTGTGGCATTGCTTAACCTAAATTCCATTATATGATGTTATCACTCTCAATATTTAAGCATTTTTTTATTGGATTAAAAATTTTTATAAAATCTATAGAAATAAATCACAATTTTTAAATACCAATTTTTCAATTCAATCTTGATTAAAAAAAATTCCTGTGAAGGAATATATGATCCGGTGATGGATCTTAAAAATGAAAATAGTAGTAGTAGGCGGTTCAGGTTTCGTAGGAAGGAATATAATACCTCATCTGGCAAAAGAACATAGCGTAAGCTACATATCAAGATCTGAAAATAAAAAACTGAAAAGCATAGGGGTTCAGTGGATAAAAGGGAATATTACAAATGAAAATGATCTTAAGATCATTAGCGAATTTGACATTGTAATAGATCTAGTTGCGGTTATAAACGAGAAAGAACAGAAACATGAAGATGTTAATGTTAAGGGCATGGAAAACATATTAAAAAACGCCGGGAATTCAAGGATAGTTTACTTCTCTGCCATGAATGCAGATAATGCTAAAACAAAGTATTTCATTACAAAAAGAAAGGCGGAGGAAATGCTTATAAAGAGAGGAAACTACATAATACTCAGGCCATCCATAATCTATGGCGAGGACGATTATCTTACCCAAATGCTTATTAACCTTAAAATGCCCTTTATACCAAAATCTGGAAAACTCTGCCCAGTGTATGTGGAGGACATAGCAAATATACTGATGAAAGTAATCAATAAAGAGGGTATATTTGAAATTTCAGGGCCCGATGATCTTACCCTCAAGGATATGTTCGATATAATAAGAAAAATAAATGGAAAAGGTAAATCATATACAGTACCTGATTTTCTTGTGAAAATGCTTTCACCATTCCTGCCTATTACAAAAGAACAGTTAACCATGCTTTCATTGGATTTCTGCAAGGGCAAGGAAATTTTTTCAGAATTAAATATTAAGCCTTCAAGGTATGAAGAAACAATGAGAAAATTATTTTCACGCTAAGATCTTTTTTTGATTCTTTGAAGTGAGATCCTTTTTTGGATCGAGCAGTGCCTTTGGCCCGGCATTCTGCATTTAAGGGGGTGTTAATATGAATGCAGATGCACCGGAAGTGGCTTTCTTCCCTTGCCAAAAAAAGAGAGGAAGAAAATGTGTTTTTTGGTCCGGAGCACAGCCTGAATAAGGCCCATGGCGGTCCCTGCTGACCTTTTCTTGCACGAGAAAAGGCAGTTTAAACGGGATTCCGCACAGGACCAGCGGTCATGGGAGGTGATCGCTATGGAAAAAGAGAAAAAAGGAATAGATAAATTTTTCGGAACAACATATGTTGAGATGTGTTTTGAAACATTATATGGAAGGATGCCTAGTGAAATTGAATTATTTGAAATCATGAAGGACAGGTCAAGGCAGTGTGCCCTCATATACAGAGCAAACAGAAAGATCCTTGAAGAAACGATGAGGTAATGAGGGGTGCTTAAAATGATGCTTGCATTACCAGACAGCGATATAAAAAATGTTAACTTTTTTAAAATAAGGAATGAGATATCTAGCATATTACTTTCAGTAGAGAAAATTTCATTCCTTATTTTTTATGATTTTTCATTAAGGGTAGCATTTGAATCTTACGATAATAATTTTTCAATATTCTTGAACAATTTTAGGAATATATATCCAGTAAGCTACCAGGTTTATGGATCTGCAGTAAAAAAAGTGAATGAATTATTTTTTAAAAGAAACGCAGTATTTCCTTTAATTCCTAGGAATGATGTTCTGTCTTTTATTGCAAATAACATAGAATTAAAAAAACAGGGCTTTTTTATTATAGAAATTGAAAGATCAAAAATACCTTTAGCTGCAATGAAGAAATTGGTTGTTAGGAGATTTATAAACAAAACAAGAAATTCATCCGAGAAAGAGATAGGTAAAGAGGTAATGAAAAAATTATCTTTGCCCATTTACAGGGTCAGAATGTACTCAAGCGATCCAGAAATAATGAAAATTGCATACGATTTCAAAACAGGGCAAGGGCTGACATCAAAGGGTAAAAAAATTTTCATGAATACCTATGAGCTTGCATATTTTATACATTATCCTATGAGCTTGAATTCATTGAGAAGGCCGTGGTAGCAATGTACAACTTCTTTAACATTGAAAAATTTGATAGAATACCATCGGGTCACGGAGCAATATTTGGAAAAACAGGATCAGGAAAAACATCAATGCTGCATTACATTGCCAGAAAACTCTCTGAAAATGGTGAAACAGTGATAGTTCTTGATCCACACGGAGATCTTTCAAAGAATTTGCTTACCGACAAAGCAATTTACATTTCTCCTCTTTTTTTATCAAAGAAAGATAAAAAATTATCAATAAAAATGAATTTAATGGATGCTGGAACAGAAGTAAGTGAGGAAAGGATTGTATACATATCCGAATCATTGAAGCTTATATTTTCTCAGGATTACGATTTTTCAAAAGGTACATGGGGCCCTAGGTTGGAAACAATTTTTTCATCCTTGATTCCAAGAGTAATGAGAAATGTAAAAAATGCCACTCTCACAGATGTTGCAAATGCACTCATAAATAAAAAATTCCTAGATGATGATATTTTTATAAAATCTTACTATGGAAAGGGTTACCTTGATTATATACAGAGTACGCTCAATAAAATAATTCCGGTGACAGAAAACATATATTTGAAAGAATTTCTTTGCAGCAAGGATATTTCTTTCTCATTTTTAAGAAATGATATAAGTGGAAAATTGTTATCCATATATTTGGCAAAAACAGAACTCGGAGAATTTATATCCAGAATGGCAGGTTCTGCAATCCTAGCAATGATATCACATGCAGTATCATTTGGAAAAATAAGAGATGTCAATCTTATTATAGATGAAATAAAGGATTTTTCACCATATCTATTGCCAGCAATGTTCAGTGAATCCAGGAAATATGGTCTCAGAATAATAATTGCAGCACAGTATATAAATCAGCTCAACCAGGATCTTTACAATTCAATTATGGGAAATGTTTCCTGGATAAGTGCATTTAAACTTTCACCCGATGATGCATCCAGAGTATCAAAAAAATTTTCCTATGATAATGAGAAGATAGAAAGAACAATAATTGATCTGCCCCAAATGCACTTTTTAATGAAATATGAATCATTAAAATTAATTAAAATACCATTTATGGAATTATTAAATGATGAAAACATAATTGAAAAATCTTATTTAGAATATGGATCTGAGATTGATTTTAATTTCAAAAATGTTTTATCAATAATATATTCACTACAGGAAAGAAAAATAAAGGCAAATTTCAATGATATTTTAATGGAATACGAGAACATATTCAACGGAAATTTCAATTCACTTGATTCAGCGCTTAGAGTAATGCAGTTTAACAACTTAATAATAAAAAATGAAGATGGATTTTCTCTTACTGAAAAAGGAATGGAGAATTTGGTGGAAAATGGTCAAGTGGAGTGGGAAACTCCTTATCATAGATATCTTGTATCAAGAACAGCTGAATATTTTAGATCTTTGGGATTTACAGTTATTTTTTCCAGAGCATGGAAAAATGAACCTGATCTAATAGCAAAGAGTAAGAACCAGGAATTTTATATTGAAGCGGAGTATGGTGATCTCAAATCACCTGGAAAAATAGTGAATCATCTAGTTCAATGGCATAATAAAAAGCTCATTTTTGTAACATTTACAGAATTTGGTTTGAAGCTATTTAAAATTTTGTGCATGCCAGCTATGGTCGATTCAAATGGAAATGTAACATACTATAGGAATAACAGTGAATATGTGGATTACAGAATGGCAGGCGATTATTCAAGGAAAACTTGGATATTGGTTTTACCTGGTCCGGGAAATATTGGAAACATAAAGAAATTTTCCTACAAAGGATTAGAGAACCTTGATATAGCACATTTAAATGAAAGTGATCTTTTCAATGTTGATGATGAAAACATATTTGACATATTCGGCCAAGAATTATTCATAAAGGAAGGAGAAAAAATAGTAAGGAGGTGCGAATATTTTTATAAAAAAATAAAAAATTATTAAATTTTTATTTACATATGGTACATGGGAGGATGCCATGTTAACGCTAGTATGCCACCTATCAGACCAAGTAAAAATCCAATGAATAGGCCGCCCATGCCACCAAACCAGCTCAATATGGAAAATACCAATATTATTATGCCCCAAGTATTATGCTCCATAGGTCTGGATTTTAACCTGCTTGCCCCTATTAGTATTATTATTCCCCATATTATGCCAAGAACACCATACAATCCTCCTATTCCAAGAAGATAAACTGTAAATATAGCACCGACTACCATGACAATTATACCTCCCAGCAGAACAAAAATGCCACCTATCAATGAAAGAATATATGCCGTTCCTGGATATTGTTCACCTACAAACTGCGGCTGTTGGTAGAATTGCTGTTGGGGTGGGGGATATGGCGGTTGTGGGCCTGGCTGCTGTGGACCAGGTTGTTGTGTTGAAGCTTGCTGATCCTGAGAAGGTGATGGTGGTAATGGATTTCCGCACTGTTTGCAGTACATTGCATTATCTTCATTTGCAGCACCGCATCTTGGACAATATTTTACCATTTTTATCACCATGTTAGATAGTAGATAAATAATATTTAAAATTTCCTAAAAATAAAGTTATTTTTAATAAATTCTTTATATTTTTTATTATAATTAAAGGTGCAAATTATTATTTAATTAAATCAATAAGTTTAAAAATTAGAACAATATAAATATCTACATTAGTATTTAATTTATATATAAAGAATTTTTACCTTATAAAACATTTTATAATTTAAATAAATAATAGATGATTTTCATCTGATTAATGAAAGCAAAATTAATCCGTTCATGAATTTAGAAATTTTCTTTTGAGTTTTTCGAAAAAACAAATTTTTAATGTAATGGATTCAAGTTTATGTAATAATCATTTTCTTATAAAAGGAAAAATTGTATATCTGTAGATTTAATTCTGGAAATATGATCAAGGAATTTTTTATTGATGAAATTGTAGCCATAAGGGAAAAGGAAAAAACTGTGACGAGTTTAAAATTCACAGTTACATTTGATTCATTAAAAAAGGATAATGAAGTATTGGATATTTATTACACATTTTCTGCTTTATATGAAGATAGTGAAAACAGCAAGGTTGGAGAAATACGATTGGTAGGCCATTTAATTGACAAAGAAGAAAATGAAGAAATGGCCAAAATGGTAAATGATTATTGGAATACAAAAAAATCGCTTCCAAAAGGATTGCTTGATAAAGTATTAAATGTACTTAATTTTGAGTGCGGTGCGAGAGGCACTCTTGTTGCATATGCTATGGCATTTCCTCCACCAATACCTCTAGGTAAATCATAAAAAAATAGATATATCTGAATGAAATACACTGCTAAGATGAAATTCACAAGGGATCAGGGCATTACAGTCGCAGTAATGGCTTTTGCAGGCCTATTGGTGATGTACATAGAGACCATGATAGTTCCATCACTGCCAACTCTTGTGGATTATTTTCACACTGATTACGATTCAATTTCATGGGTAGTGACATCTTACTTAATTTCTGGAACAGTATCTTCAGTAATTTTCGGCAAGCTTGCAGACATATACGGCAAGAAAAAGATTTTTCTTTTTGTGGCTGGCATTTACACGATTGCAATAATATTTGGTGGCTTTGCAAATTCTTTGATAGAATTTGTTTTGATCAGGACATTTCAGGGTGCAGGAATGGCAATGTTTCCCATTGCATTTTCCCTCATAAGGGATGAATTTCCTCCTGAGGAAATTCCGCTTGCACAAGGTATTGTAAGTGCAACATTTGCAGGAGGTGCAAGCATTGGCTTGGTCATAGGTGCATACATTTCACAGAATTACGGTTGGGAATGGGATTACCATACAGCCATACCAATAGCTCTTCTTCTTTTTATACTTTCATTCAGATATCTGAAAGAATCAAGCGTAAGGATAAAAACAAGGCTTGATTTACCTGGAATAGCATTAATTTCAGGTGGTATTGTAAGTGCACTTATTGCTACGTCAGAAGGACAATACTGGGGATGGGAAAGTGAGAGCATTTTTTCTCTATATGCATTTTCAATTGTTCTAATAGCATTGTTCATTCTTGTTGAAGAATTCGCGGAATATCCTTTGATAGACATTAAGTTACTTTCATCGAGGAATATTTTTCTTACTAACATTATATCCCTTTTCGTTTCATCAGGTATGTTTTTCCTTTATTTCACAATACCGCCCCTTCTCGAAGATCCAATGCCCGCTGGATTCGGTGAAAGCATAATTACAGCGGGCTTAACAAACCTTCCAGCAGCAATATTTGCCATGGCCTTTGCTCCCCTCGCAGCCTTAACAACAAGAAGGATGGGGCCTAAGGTATCAATCATGTTTGGTGTTATCATTCAAATATTATCATTCCTTGCATTATTTTTTAACAGATCAGATGCAATATCCATTACAGAGGATTCTCTTCTCCTTGGAGTGGGAAGTTCTTTTTCTATGGTTGGTATTACAAATATGATAGTCATGATAACACCTCAGGAAAAGATGGGCATTTCAACTGGTATGAATCAGCTTTTCAGGAATGTTGGTAGCGTTATAGCTCCTGCCATAGCGGGTGTTCTTGAAACAGGCTATGAACAGGCAGTTACTGTTGGAGCATTGCCATTTAAATTTGGGTCACTGAACATAATACCCATGTTTGAATTCTTTCCCTCATCTACAGCCTTTGATTTAATTTACATTACAGGAATAATTGTGGCTGTATTTACCCTAATCCTTGTATTACTCTTAAAAGGAATTAAAGTAGGAGGTAATGGAAAATGAAAAAAATAGCAATAGTACTGGCTAGTTTAGTGATTTTATCTGTTTTTGGCGTCTCTTTTTCAAATGCACAGGAAACGCCAATTGTGGTATCTAATGTATTTTGGTATAGTGAAAATTCAACCATGGAACCTGTCCCTGGAATGAACAATGTTCCTCTGTATTTAACAGTTGAAAATTCAGGACCTACAATTTACAATTTTACTGCTTACATTTACCTGAAGAATCCATTCTCTTATGGTTTCACCATAAACAATTCCCAGGTCATGGAAAAAACTTTTATATCTTTACCTGAATTTCCAGTCGGTTCAAAGCTTGAAATAATGCAGCTTGTAAATATTTCACCCATGGCAAGAGATGGCATATACACAGAAAATCTTTTTGCTTACGGCAAATATTCTGAATCATATCCAATTGAGAATTTATCAACAACATTTTTTCTTCCATTGGAAGGGAATGTTAACATTTTTGTTGAATCATCTTACATTGGTGAAAATGGCCAATTATTGAACCCACTACCTGGAGAGAATCCAGTGCCATTTACCATCATAGTTGGAAATTCAGGTAATGAACCCGTTACAAATGTAACATTCACTTTTGATCCAGAGTACCCATTTTTCGGAATATCACAGAAGACTATTATTACAGCTATCCCTGAATACGGTTATGTGCCTATTACTTTTATGGTTAACTTTACAAAGAATTTAAAAAATGGAAATTACCCTGAAAAATTACAATACAAATATTACAATTTTACAGGATCAACATCTTTCAATTTCACATGGAGCGAGAATTATTCAATTAGCATAATTGGTTCATATCTTGGCTTTAATGGAAATATGATCAATGGCATAGGCGGAATGAAAAATGTGCCTCTCACAATTGAAATTTCAAATATTGGTACTGAATACATTTCAAATGCAAGCTTTTCTTATATGCCTGAATATCCTTTTTACGGTCTAAAGCAGGAAAAGGATATATCCGTAATTGCTCCCTATCAGGTGGAATCATTAACATTCGTGGTATCAATTTATAACAATACAGCAGATGGTATTTATAACCAGAGCATTGAAGTAGCCATAGGAAACAATGTTTCAGAAATGGAATTTCAAATACAGCTGACCGGTTATTCAAACATTATTGTGGATGGATCTTTTATTAACATATCTGATAACATCGTCCCAGGTCCAGGAATGAAGGATGTACCAATAAGCATTATGGTTTCTAATGTTGGAAATGCTGTTCCTACAAATGTAACATTTACATTCAAACCTGAATACCCATTTTACGGTCAAAAACAAATATTGATTATTCCAGCCCTTCCTGAATATACACCGGTTACACTTACTTACATTGTTAGCATAATGGGCAATGCAAGTAATGGAATATATACCCAGGAATTAAATTATTCATTCGGTGGATACTATGGTACATTGAAATTCACAACAAATTTGATTGGTTATTCAAATGTTACAGTTCAGGGATATTTCATGAACCCACCGTATGTTTACACAAATCAAACATTTAATGCAATAACATTCTCAATAATTAATTCAGGCAATTCTCCTGCATTCAATGTAACATTGCAAGCAAAATCATCCATGGTGATAGTGAATACACCTCTGGATATATCAATTCTGCCACCACATGTTTTATTCAATTATACCATATATTATAATTCACCAAAATCGCCGGGCACTTATTATATGGAATTTTATTTCGGGAATGGGGAAATTACTGTGCCTGTTAATGTAATTCAATCTCCTGTTCTTTCTGTAAAGGCAAATTTTCCATCCCTTACACCGGGTGAATCAAAAGTTCAGGTGACCTTTTATTTGGAAAATATAGGTCCAGGAACAATACAGAGCATGGAAGTACATTTCCTATATCCTGAAGTTCTTGATCTTTATGTAAGTTCAGACAATCCTCTGGGGGGTTTATTTTTAAATAATGTTACACTTGCTTCTGTAAAACCAGGTGAAAATTTCACTATACCATATATAATAGACTTGGCGGATAACGCCGTACCTGGGAAATACTCCGCAGAACTTGTTTTCATAATTAATGAAAACAATACACTAAGGCCAATAATGGAAACATTCTATTTCACATTCCAGGTATCTACACCATTTTTTTCAACAAGTGGAAATTCAGGAATCCTGTCTTTGAGCAATTTAACAATAATTATCCTCGTTATAATAATAATTGCTTTAGTTGCTATGTATATCAGGCAGATGAGGAAGAAAAAATCATGAAAATTTTTTTAATAATTCATCAAAAATTTTTTTAAAATTTTCTTTTTTTACTGCTATCAAAAAATAATTTCCCTGACCGCCACCCTTCAAATTATTCTCCTCCATTATTTTTTTAATTAATTCTTTATCAATTAATTCACTGCTCAAAATGAAAATTTTCTCATCATTTTCATTTCCATATATTACAGTGGCTTTTTCATTTTCAAGCATTTTTCTTGCCCTTTTTTCCACACCCCTTATATCCGCATGAGGAAAATCACTGTAATACAATTTTTTTCCATTTTTTTCAATTAATTGAAAATTGAACATGCTCGATGATATTTCAAACAGATCCTTTTTAAATTTTTCATTCATGGTCATTGAATTAAAAATCTTTTCCTCAATCTTCGATTGATCAATATTGTAGTTCAAATACAATTTTCTCACAATCCTCGCATTTTCAAAAATAAAATTCTTCGCCGTTTCCCCTGACAAAAATTTAATTTCAAAAAAATCAGATTTTTTTATAGATTTAACAAAAATAATACCAACCTCTGATGTGCTCTTAACATGAATACCAGAACAAGCACTTTTATCAAAACCCTCTATTTCAACAATTCTTATTTTTTCATTTTTAATTCTGTCCTTTCTTATTCTAACATCATCTTCAACATCCTCAATATTTCCATAATAAAATTTTAATGGAATATTTTTTTCAACAATGGAATTTGCTAAATCTTCAGCCCTTGAAATATCATCTATGGAAATATTACCATTAATGAAAAGTAAAGATTCATTTTCATGCAACTCTACTTTCTGAAACTTTACATTGAATAAATTTTCAATGGATCTATAAAGTATGTGCTCAGCCGTGTGCATTTTCATCAATGCGTACCTTCTTTCCCAGTCAAGAACAATTTTACCATGATCTGAAATTTTTCCCTCTATTAATTCATACTTATGCAGGATCTTTCCATTTTCCCTTTTTGCAAAAGGTATCCTAGCCTTAAAGGAATCGCCTATAAAATATCCAGAATCTGGAGGTTGTCCCCCACCACCAGGATATATTATTGTTTTATCAAAAATGAGATACTCTTCATTTTTCTCAATAACATTCACATCAAGAGCCCTAAGATAAGGTTCCTCATAGAATAGTTCCATAAAAACAATAAAAAAATAATAGGATTTATTTTTTGCCTATTTTTGATGGCCACCAGTTGTATGACTTGAGTATAAGCATCACAGCTGGTATAAAGAACATCCAAGAAATAAACGTATCAACAAAAACTCCAAGAGCAAGGCCTACACCTATTTCCTGAATTATCTGTAGATTGCTTAGAGAAAGGCTTAAAAATGTAGAAGCTAGTATTAAACCAAGGATGGCAATTACCATACCATTCTCCTTTAGGCTCGTTTCAATGCCATCTTCATCAGAACTTCCTTTGATCACTTCTTCCCTTACTCTTGTAATCATGAAAATATCGTAATCAAGGCCCACAGCTAGAAGAGTGATGAAAACGAACAGAGGCAGGAATATAATAATTGGGAGTTTCATTATGTAATAGAATATTGTGTATGTGATAACCAGTGAAAAAATTACAGATCCAAGGACCATCAAGACCAGTCTTAATGGTGTAAATACAGAATTGAACTGAACTAGAAGGATTATGAATGCAACAAATGCTATCACGGGCACAATCATTTCAAATGCTGAAACTGTGTGGTTATTTGCATCTATTAGGCCCTGGGATAAACCCCCTATATACCATTCCACACCTGATGGTATTACCTTATTTATATGATTATCAAGGAATGTTACAAAATTCATGGCTTTGTTTGACCATGAAAGAATTGAGAGCTGGAAATATATCACAACCGTTCTGTTGTCCTTTCCTATATAGGAGTTTATCTGCGATGTATAAATGCTCCTTGTTGTATTTGAATATTGATCAATAGATGAAAAGCTAACATAATTCCCATAAGGGAATGTGGGTCCATAAACAAATGATACGTTACCAGTACTGAGCAAATAATTTTCTGTGTTGTTTATAATATTAATTGCATTAGTATTGTAAGTCCCATTGTTTACAACATTGTAAGGGAATACCAGTAATATGTAATTCTGGAAGACAGTATCACCTTTAAATGTCTGATTTATTACCTGCACGGCATCAAGACCGCTTTCATGTGGTATTAGCTGGAAAACATCCATCCCAGCAGGTGTTGTTGCATAGACGAACAGGCTGCCAAGTGTTATTATAATGAAAATTACCATTAAAAGTTTTTTATAACTTTTATCAAATTGTGATACCTTTCCCATTATATTTTCATGCCTTGGAACATTTTCAATCTTGCTAGGCCAGAACATTTTTTTATCAAGAATGGCAAGAATGGAAGGCAGAAATGTTAGTGCAATCAAAAGTGTAATGGATATTGAAATTGCATTAGTAAGTCCAGAATCGCTGAATATTGGAACATTTGCTAACCATAATGTTAGATATGAAATTATTACAGTTAGGCCACTCGTGAATACGGCATGGCCAGCCCATTGGGTAGTGATAACAGCCCTGTCAGCTTTTCCTGACCTTAGTTCTTTCCTATACCTTGACATTATGTATACTGAATAATCTGCAGTTAAGCCTAAAAGAAGTATGAGTAGGAGAGTAGGTGTTATGAATGAAACCTGCGCATGCAAAATATACTTGTAAATTAAGCCATTCATGCCTAATGAAATCAAGGCTGAAAAGCCAAAGATCATAAGAGGCATTAAACCTGCTATGGGTGACCTGAAATATAAAATGCTTATAATTATTGCAATTATTATGCCAACTAGCAATGCTTTATAGAGACCGCCGTTTGCCTGATTTGTCAGCTGTTCTTCAATTGCATTTTCACCAGCAAGTAAATAACTAGCATTATTCAATTTTGGAATGTATTCATTTGATATATTGCCTATTATGTTCAACGTCGATATGGGAGCGGATTGGTTAATATTTATTACAAAGAGTGAAACATTTCCCGTATAGCTTACGAACTTATGGAAAATATAAGGAGATGGAACAACAGGATAAGTACTGAAATTTTCATTCATGATGGTAGTATTCACAAAATTATTCACATTTTCCGTGCTTTTAAGTGAAATAATGAATCTATTTATGGTATTTTTGTTTAAATTGACGAGAGGGTTTCCATAGAATGTTTTTTCCAGAGCAAATGATACTTCATTTGCGCTGGTGTTTGTAATATTTTGGCTTTTATACGCATTTTTGATTAAATCGTTTAAAGGAATATATAAAATATTTGTAAAATTCATTATTGTCCTGTTTGATGAAAATTTAATTGCAACATTTTGTATTGTATAATTTTCTACGAATGATATATTTTTATTGAATATTATATTAAAATAATTATCAGGGAAAAATGAATACAAAAATGATTTTTCAGTATTATTTAAAAGGGAATTTGCATACTCAATTGATAGATATGATGCATTCTCATTTTCGCTTATAGCAATTACAAAATTCTTAACACCATAGGGAAGCATTTTTGTCACAGTTGAATTATGTGAAAGTTCTGAAGAAACATAATTTACAGCAAATGATTTAATTGCAGAAATGTTTTGGAAATTTGTAACATTGAAATATGTTGCCAATAATTTCCAAAATGAAATCATCTGATTTCCAGAGAATGCATTTGAGAATGAAGAATTGAATAATGTCATTTCTATGGAAGATTCTTCAACATTTTTATAATCAAGTGGATTTACCATAGAATAATTCCAGAAATATGTATAATTCTGGATGTATGGTATAAGGATATTCTGCAATATTGTTAAATTATTTTCAATGAATGAAATAGTTTCTTTATATGCAATATAGTTTGATACATTAATTGGGTATCCATTATTTATTGCATTTAAAAATACAAGGGTGAAATAATCTGGCACGCCAAATTCTATTGGAAGTGAATTATTTGTATTATTTAATATTTCAATATAACCAGATCTAACATTGTTGTAAAGAACTAGTATACCATTCATATACATTATAGAGAAATTTCCAATGCTCACAAGAGAAGAAACTAGAAATTTTGTATTCTTGTTCATGGAATAAGTGCCATTGAATAAAAGTTTAGTGCTCTTAGAAAAATTCAATAAAAGTTGATTTTCAGTTGTATAAATATCGCTGACAGAAGCACTGTATTTTTTCAATGTTGAATTTGAATCAACTGCATTCTGCATGGCTAGTATAGTCTTTATTACTGCAGGGTTGCTTACGTTCGCATTTTCAATCAGAACAAGATCAACTGTTGTATTACTTGATACATTAGTTGATGGAAATTCATTGCTAAGAATATTCGAGGCCTTTGATGACATTGTGTTGCTTGGAACAACGCTAGATGCAATGTTGTATGAAGTTTCAGAAAAAAGAAGAGATGAAAATGGTAAAAATATCACTAGTATCACTATCCATATTATAATGAATTTCAAAGCGTTTCTTTTCACGAATTTACTGAATATTTCAAACTGTTTCTCTAACATCGAATCCTAAAATAGATATAACTATATAAAGAATTACGAAATTAAAATCATATTAATATTTAAAAGATTAATTCAAAATATTGACCTTGTAAGACCACCATCTATTGTTATCATTGAACCTGTAATGTAAGATGCAAGAGGAGAGAGAAGGAATAAAACAAGGTATGCAAATTCCTCTGGATTGCCTACTCTTCCCAATGGTATATTTTTTGATATATCCTCAATTGATATATTCCTAATTTTTATTATTCTCTCAAGTCTTGGTGTTAAAAAATAGCCTGGAATTATACCATTTATTCTTATTGGAGATAATTCATTTGAAAGTGATTTCACAAGGCCAGCTAGGGATAATCTAACAACATTTGAAAGAACAAGATCCTGAACAGGTTCCCTTATTGCAATTGAAGTTGAAATAACTATGGAGGAATTTTTATTCATAATTGGAACAAGATCCTTCACAATTTTTACTGCGCTCATGAGCAATATTTCCGAAGCGGCGTGCCAGTCATTTATATCGAGGTCAAAGAACCTTCCAGGCCTAGGATCTCCAGGAATATAAACCAAATGGTCCAAATGTGTAAAACTGCTCTTTACATTTTTTATGAAATTTTCAATTGAATTTTCATCAGACTGGTCGCAGGTGAATCCTTTAGCATTTTTCAACTTTTTTAAAGAATTTTCAATATTTGAGTTCGATCTGGAACATATAATAACATTTGCACCATTTTCAGATAACATTTTTGCTGTTGCAAAGCCTAGGCCGCTTGTTGAAGCTGTTACTACACAATTTTTATTCATAAAGAAATTTTCTAGCATGGAATCAATAATATTGTAAGTCTTTATTAAGTTATTTTTCTTGTCCAATGAACATGGAAAACTACCTGACAAAGATAATTGAGAATTTTACAGGCGTAGGTAAATTACCAAGTGAAAATGAAATTAAAGTAAATATATCCTCAATTGATGAAAAAATAAAAAGCGTTTTGAATATGAACTGTTCAAATTCAAATTTTATCTTATCACTAATCAATGATCTCAGAAAAATGGAGGACATTCTCACATTAAGGAAAAGAATAGATAGCAGCATATCAACCTTAATTTATTTCATTTATACAATTGCTGGATCAGCAGTGGGAATTTCTCTTGGGATGGGTGTATTCTTCACAACAACAGGAAATTTCGGACATATACTTCTGTTGCTTTCCATATTAGGGTCTGTAATTTCAATTGCTATTGGAATCAAAAGTATAAGCGATGAAAGAAAATATCTTGAATTTTTGATAAATAATGTTAAAGGAATGGTTTAAACATATTTTCTATTGCCTTTATTTCCACCCTTTTCAGCATTCTTTCAGCTGCAGGAATAGAAATGTTGAATTTCTTTGCAATGTCCTTTATCTTTACTTTCTTTGGAATGCTGTAATAACCCATTGAAATAGCTTCCATCACTAAATTCCATTGCTTCAAGGTAATATCATTTCTTTTTGAAATATCAATCTTTTTAACCAGGGAAAAATCTATGTTGAATCTATTAAGCAAATTCTGAAACTTCTCTAATAAAGAATCTTTTATCATTACTGATACAGTAAGCAAGTTCTTTGAAATTATTATCGGTGTAACGATGAAAGCATCGTAACCCATGGAATCATAAATTTCTGAAAATATTTCTGGCATATTCTGTACTACCAGAACTAAATATTTATTGTTCTTCCTGTCAATGCCGAGGACCTCAAAAGAATTAAGTGAATATCTTTCCATTATTTTTGATCTATTGTTTTCTATGTATTTCTCATCAACGAATTCACTTCTGCTTATTTCAGCTATGTATGCGATATGCCTACCATCGTAATTAATTATTCTGTTAACAACTAGCTTTTTATCATGCAAATAAAAATGTTTGCTCGGAATACCAAGCTTTTCAAGATCCATTTTTATTACTAATGTCTTCATCAATGGTCACATTTGCCCGTGGGACAAGCTGAGTCAAATGTGCTATCGAGCTTTATTAAATCATCTACCTTTACCTTCAAATCCCACTCAAGTTCCCTTTCCTTTACAAGTTCATTTTTAACCTTCTTTGTTTCGGATCCTTTCACAAGTACCTGGGCACTCTTGCTTCCATCCCTGTATACCGTAATACCTTTGCATTTTAGTTTGTAAGCGAGTATATAAGCATTTTCAACATCAGTAATCGTTGCATCATTCTTCATGTTGATTGTTTTGCTAACAGCATTGTCAGTGTATTTCTGGAATGCTGCCTGCATTCTAACATGCCATTCTGGTTCAACATCGTGCGCTGTAACAAAAATTTTTTTAGCATGTTCAGGCACATCAAGATGCTGTATGGATCCAGTCTTTGCTATTTCCCTCATGAGATTTTCACTGTAGAACCCATGCTTTCTTGAATACTCCTCGAATAAGGGATTTACTTCCAAAAGTTGCTGGCCATCAAGAACATTCCTTATAAATGAAAGTGCATAGAGTGGCTCTATGCTTGAGCTTGTATCAGCAATTATGGATATTGTTCCAGTTGGTGCAATTGTTGTTGTAGTAGCGTTCCTTATCCTTATGCCCATTTTTTCCCATATTGATCCATGCCATGCTGGGAATACACCTCTCCTTTCAGCCAGTTCGATGCTCATCTCATGGCTTACATCATTTATGAACTTCATCACCTTTTCAGCAGTTTCAATTGCAAGATCAGAGTTATAAGGTATTCCCATTTTTATAAGCATTTCAGCAAAGCCCATGACACCTAAACCTATCTTTCTCGTTTTCCTTGTCATTTCCTGAATCTGAGGCAATGGGAACTTATTTGCATCTATTACATTATCAAGGAAGTGGACAGATTCCATAACGACATGCCTCAATAGATTCCAGTCAATTTCACCGTGATCATTTACAACAAGTGATAGATTTATAGACCCAAGGTTGCATGATTCATATGGTAATAGAGGTTGTTCACCGCATGGGTTTGTTGATTCAATCATGCCCAATTGAGGTGTCTGATTCTTCCTGTTAATTTCATCTATGAATATAACGCCAGGATCACCTGTTGCCCAGGCATGAGAAACAATGAGATCCCATACCTTCCTAGCCTCCATTGTTTTTACTATTTCACCATTTCTTGGATTCCTTAGTGCATATGTTCCGTTTGTTTCAAGTGCTTTCATAAATTCGTCAGTAACAGCAACACTTATGTTAAAATTAGTTAAAATCTTATTTTCAGAATCCTTGCTTGTAATGAATTCCAAAATGTCAGGATGATCTACCCTTAAAATGCCCATGTTCGCCCCTCTTCTCTTTCCACCTTGCTTTATAACGTCAGTTGCAACATCGAATATTCTCATGAAACTTAAAGGACCTGATGCAACACCTTTGGTTGAACCGACCATGTCACCATTAGGTCTCAGCCTTGAAAATGAAAAACCTGTGCCACCTCCAGATTTATGAATTAGAGCAGCATATTTAACAGCATCAAATATTCCGTCCATTGAATCAACAACTGGTATAACGAAGCAGGCAGAAAGCTGGCCTATTTCGGTGTTTGCATTCATTAATGTTGGAGAATTCGGTATGAAAAGCCTCTTTGACATAAGGTCATAAAAGATCATTGATGTTTTTTCAATCTCCTTTTCCCTTGCTTTTAAAATGTTTATCAAATCCTTGAAAGGAACTTTCATTTTACCCTCTTCATTTAGGATATTGTATGCCCTTCTTATCATATCATATTCCCAGTATGTCAAAGGATTGTCAATGCCTTCATCGAGAGTCCACCTTTTCTGTGATCCTGTAATATCGTATACTGAATCATCATAAAGGATATCAACAAGAGCTATGTATTTGGCTACCCTTTCAAACATCTGGCCAGGTGTTTCTATTACTTCACCCTTTTCATTCTTTAATAAATACCTTGATTCAAGTACTTTTATAGCATTGATGGAAAGTTTCAAATCATCCTTTACACCATAAGCTTTTTTCAGTTCTCTGATTATTTTTCTTTTTTCTCTATAAAGAATATATGCTTTGGCAACATTTGTATAACCTTCAAGCATTAAAACCTCTTCAACTATATCTTGAATTTCTTCAACCTTTGGAATATCTATATGAAGGTCTTCCAATCTCCTTATTACAAGATCAGTTAACCTTTCTGCCTCTCTGTAATTTTCAATGTTTGTTGCCTTCATTGCTTTGTAAATGGCAAGCGTAATCTTTTTTTTATCAAAATTTACAATTGTTCCATCTCTTTTCATTACTTTATCCATACTTTCCATCCCCTAGGATTGTGGGTAAGAAAGACCATTAACAATTGGATAAAAATATTTTTTTGAGATCAGAGTGTGTTGATATGCATGACCAATTCAGATCAAAAATCTGATAAAAAAGAGTTATATAATTCTCTATAAGTTTCTAAGGTTCCTATATCGTACCATTTTCCCTTCAATGGTATTCCATAAACGTCCTCATTTTTAATTAACCACGTTATGAAATTTCCGAGCTGGTCTGGATTATTTTTATCATTTATATATTTAGTAAGTTTTTCAGATACACCATTTGGAAATAGATATATGCCAGTGCTTATCAACTTAGATTTTGGTTTATCTGGCTTTTCTTCGAAGCTTATTATTTTATTATTTTCATCTATTTCTACCACTCCAAACCTCCTTGCCTCTTCTAAAGAAGATAATTCGAACAATCCTATTGTTATTTTATTAATTTCCATGAATTTTTTATAAATATCAATTAATTCAAAATCAAAGTAATTGTCACCTGCAATTACAATAAAATTATCATAGTCTATTCTATCCATTGCATATTTAAGACCTTTTATTGCCCCTAACTTTTCCTCTTCTTTCATTGTAGGTTCAACGATTAAAGAAATTTTAACATCGTTTCTTTTTGATGCATAATATTTAAATTGATCCTGGAATTTTTTATTTACTGATAAATATATATCATTAATTTTAATATTTATTATTCTATCAACAATATGATCAACAAGTGGTTTACCACCCAATGGAAATAACGGTTTTGGAATGAATTCAGATATGGGTAAGAGCCTTTTTGCAAATCCGCCGCAGAGAACTATAGCCTTCATATATTTATGATAGTATTTAAATATATAATTTTTTCTGAAATTATACTGTAGCAGATAACTTTATTTTTTTGTATAAATTTGTTGCTATTGCCATAAATGATATGGATAGTATAAATAAAATTATGAAGTCGTACAAATCATTAAATCCAATTGTATTTAAATATGCGGATCTTATTCCATCCACAACATATGTGAGAGGATTTATTTCTGCTATTATTTTAAATGCAATAGGTGTTTCATCAGTAATAGGATAAAATACAGAGCTTGCAAATGTAACTATGAAGAATATTATATTGGAAAGCAAATTGAACATTTGATTTGATTTTACTACTGCACCTAAGGATAGCATTATTGAGCCGAATGTGAAAGTTCCCAATACTAGGAAAATAATAACAATTGCAAATCCCATCATAGATATTTTCAATGAAATAAAAGGTATTGCTACAAGGGTCATCACTATTGATCCAGCAAACGTTACAGCTATCATGGAAATTAATGTTCCGATTAGATAATCAAACCTTGTGTATGGCATTGAAAAAATCTGTTCCAGCATGCCAATTCTTTTGTCTTGCCATAATACCCAGCCTGCCAGTGACCCACCTATTAGAATTTGATCAGCAACAATACCTGGAGCAATGAATGTAACATAGCTTATTTTTAAACCATCATAATACATAAAAGGTATTATTGAACCCATCATGAGCCCCATGATTAAAAGATAACCCACAGGCATCATTATAAAGAAACTAATTGTATTTATATCCATTGAAGAAACAAGGAATCTGTAAGTTAATCTGAAGATCCTATTCATTCTTATTCCCACCTATTATATCGAGGAATACTTCCTCAAGCTCAGTCTTTTTTATGTTGAACCATTGCAATAAAAATGAATTACTTTTTATGAAATCGTTAATAATTTCAATCGTTGTTGAGAGATCATCAGTAACTATTTTGTATGGATCACCTTTTTCCTTTGGGCTAATTATTTTAATACTATCTATTCTGTCTGTTAATTTTTTCATTAGGAGATCATTACCATCATTGAAAAGTATTTCAAGTGTTCTTTCTTTTTCATATTTCCTCTTCAAATTTTCCACAGAATCAAGAACATGTATCATCCCTTTGTTTATTATTGCCACTCTATCACAAATGTAATCTGCCTCTTCAAGATTATGTGTCGTAAAAAATATTGTCTTACCATTTTTAGATAAATTTTTGAAATAATCCAAAATTTTCCTTTTTATTATAGGGTCAAGACCTATAGTTGGCTCATCTACAAAAAGTAGTTCAGAATCATGTATGAGTTCCCTTGCCAATTGAAGTCTTCTTCTTTGGCCTATTGATATATCGGATGCATATTGTTTTCTTATATCGTTTAAATCAAAATCCTTGATCAATTGCTCAATCCTTTTGTTTAGATCATTCTTTGGTATATTCCATAGCACACCGTAAACATATAAGTTCTTTTCAACGCTAAGTGACCACTCATAGCTTGGTTGCTGAAGAACAACACCTATTCTCTGCCTTATGCTAAGTGCATCCTTTTTTACATCATATCCTAATACTTGAACATCCCCCTCTGTTGGTTTAATTAAAGTTGTGAGTACCCTTATTGTTGTTGTCTTTCCAGCACCATTCGGTCCTAAAAAACCAAAAATTTCACCTTTTTTGACATTTATATCTATTCCTTTTAAAGCAAAATTTTTTTTATCGTATGAGACCTTTAAATTCTTAGTTTCTATAACATCCATTTGCATATCTTTAAAAGAAACAATTAATTTAAAATTTCCCAATTATTCTATTGATCTGTTTTTTGTCTCAACACCCAGGAATATGGTAAGAAAGAAACCTAAGAATTCAAAAATTGCAAAAAACATAAGGCCATAAGAAACATTCAGCATTGAAATAATTAATGGAAAAACAAAAACACCTAAGATAGCACCTATTCTCGATACTGCGGTTGAAATGCCCATAGCTGTTGCCCTTATGTATGTTGGGAATATTTCAACAGGATAAAGGTATGTTGTATTTGTAGGCCCTATGTTATGGAAAACATGCATCAAGGCAAAAGCAATGAATATGTAAATAAATGGAGGTGTCGTTTTTAAAAATAATATTGAAAATGAAAGAAGTGATATGCCAGCAAGGCCGAAGCCCAGGGATTGCAGAACTTTTCTGCCTAATTTATCTATAAAGAGAATGCATATTATTACGCCTACAATAACTGGAAGTGTTTCTAAAAGAGTAGCAATTATAGAATAAACATAAGAGAGCGAAGAAAAGAATAAAGAAGGTGTATAATTCCAAACACCATAACTTGCAACATCATAGGAAAACCAAGAAAGAGATGTGAATATAATCAATGGAATATAATTCCTTAATTCCTTGAATGATGTTTTTCTCTGCCTAATTTTTGGTGGTTCAGCATTGTCAATACCAACATCTTTTGCAAATTCCCTAGTTACCTTTTTTGCATCTTCAACCTTTCCAGATTTAACAAGGAAATATGGTGTTTCTGGTATTACAGTTCTTGAAATAATAACAATTATGGGTATTATTGCACCTGAAATATACATTACCCTCCAAGCATCCTTGCCAAAATAAAGAACAATGGGAATTGAAACAATGTAAAATATTATAGAACCTATAGTCCAGAAAAGCATATTGATTACAAGATATCTCCCTCTTATTTTCTTGGGAGAAAATTCGGCCTGAATGGAGGAACTTATTGGATAGTCTGCACCTATACCTATTCCAACAAAAATTTCAAAAGCAATAAATTCAAACAAGTTTTGTGAAAGACCGGTTAAAATCAAAAATATTGCAGTAATGCTTAGATCTAAAATATAAATTCTTCTTCTCCCATAGGAATCTGCAATTCTTCCGAATATAAGGCTGCCTATTAACATCCCTATATAAATTGATGATGCACCCAATGAGACAAAAATTGCCTTAGAGAGAATAGTGTTTTGCAAATACATAAGAGCGGTTGAAAATATGGAAAGAGTATAACCATCCATAAGTATGCCCATAGATGAAAGTATTGTGATTAAAATGAATTTTCTTGTTTTTGTAAGTTCGTCGAAGTAAATGTTAGCCATTGTTTCAATAAATATAAAATCATTAATAAATTTTTTTTAAGACAAAAAAATCATTTTTATATTAAATGCGAAGTTTTTAAAAAATTATAATTTAAAATAATTATATAAAATCTTAATACTTGAAAGAAATTAGGTAAAAATAAAGGTGAAATTTATGGTACTCGTTAAAAATAAATATAATGGAAAAATTATAGAAGAAATTAATGAAACAACAATTAAAGAATCTGAAGAAACATTGAATAATTCTATTAAAGCCTTTAAAAAAATATCTAAAATTCCTAAGTATAAAATTAGCGAATTATTAATTGAAATTTCTGAAAAAATAACAAGGAATTCAGAAGAATTGGCAACAATAATTTCCCAGGAATCTGGAAAGCCATTGAAATATTCCAGAAAAGAAGTTAAAAGGGCATCATTTACAATAATGAGTTCAGGGGAAGAAGCAAAGCAAATTAGGGGTGAAACAATACCACTTGATGTGGAACCAAGGGGTGAAGGAAGATTTGCATATTTTATAAGAGTGCCAATTGGTCCAGTTTTTTCAATTACACCATTCAACGATCCTTTGAATTTGGTAGCACACAAAGTAGGGCCTGCCATAGCTGCTGGAAATTCCATCATAAATAAACCATCATCATTAACACCTCTTTCTTCATTAAAATTGGAAAAAATTTTTGAAGAAACAGATTTACCTGAATATTCATTTCAAAATGTTATTTCTGAAGGTAATTCTGATGTAACAAAATTTTTTCTGAATTCGGATAAAATTAAAAAGATCTCCTTTACTGGTGGAGTTGAAACAGGAGAAAAAATTATTAAAATAGGGGGCCTGAAAAAATATTCTATGGAACTAGGAAGCAATTCCCCAGTAATAATATTCAAAGATTCGAACTGGAAAGATTCAATTGACTCAATAGTTGAAGCAGCATTCGAATCCCAAGGACAAAATTGCATCCATGCACAGCGTATCCTTGTGGAAGAAAATATATTTGATGAATTCACGGAGAATTTAATTAAATATACAGAAAAATTAAAAATTGGCGATCCTCTTGATGAGAATACAGATATAGGCCCTATGATAAGCGAAATAGAGGCAAAAAGAATAGAGGAATGGGTAAATGAGGCCAAATCGATGGGAGGAGAAATAATAATAGGTGGTAGAAGGAAAGAAAATATTTACTATCCAACAATTATGAAAAATGTACCTAAGGAAGCAAGAGTATGGAAATATGAAGCATTTGGCCCTGTTACATTAGTTATTCCATTTCAAAATATTAATGAAGCAATCGATATAGCGAATGATGTTCCCTACGGTTTACAGGCTGGAGTATTTGCATCAAACATTGATACAATAATGAAAATGATAGATTTATTGGAATTTGGAACTGTTTTAATAAATGACACATCCGATTTCAGAATAGACACTATGCCCTTCGGTGGAATGAAAAAGAGTGGCTTGGGAAGGGAAGGAATAAGATTTGCAATAGAAGAAATGACTGAAATAAAATTGGCGATCTTTAGAAAATAATTAAATTGTTTTTTAAATAATATAAATTAAATAAATAATAATTTAAAATATTATTTAATCTTAGTAAATTTTACCTATAAATTTGCTTAAAAAATATTCAAAATTTTAGAGCCATGTCAAGGAGAGCTAAATAATTGATTAGCAAAATTAAAAATGAATTTTACGAATACATATTAAAAAATATGTCATATTTTCACTTAATGAGAAAAATCGTAAAATATTTACAGCATCGAGAAGGAAAAAATATAGCAATTATAAAGGTCCGTTAAGTTTTTGAGGATTTTCAACGAAGAGATTGCAATATTGAAGAAAAATAAGTATATCTTTTGATATGGAATATCCACAATAGTAGAATGTAATGTTATAACAGGAACTTTACATGACAAGAATATAGTTTTTCCATTAATTGATTCTATAAAATATTATTCATACCTGCAATGGATGCAGCATATGATTCCCCCGATATTTATGAATACATATTTGAAAACACAGATTGTATCCCAGTAATAGATACAAATAGAAGGAAAGGAATAATTGAATCAAAGCTTTCAGAAGCAAGAAGAAAAGGTATAGAAATCAGAAAAAAAGAAGCATCTAGATATTCGCTTAGATGGGAGATTGAAAGATTATTTGCCATATTGGAAGACATTCTTAAAAGTGAATATATTTGGTATGTAAGAAACAGAAATTATGATGTTTCAATAGGAATAAAGATAGTTGCATATAACATTATAATTCTATTGAATCGAATGCTTGATAGACAAAAAATTACATATCTGTCATTTAAAAAATATATGACTCTGGTAATTTAATTTTTTAAAAGTAATTAAATTAATTTTGTTTATCAGTTTTTTTACCAGATTTGATAATAAAAAAATTTAATTAATTAAAGTTTATTTTACTTTTATAAAGTAAATTTTAGGTGATAATTATGATGAGTATTGAAGAAAAACATGATAAAAATATTGAAAAAATAATGCAAATAATAGACGAATATATAAATAAAAATGATTTGGCAAGACATAATGCAAATTTAATATATTCTTTGCCGTCCATGTCCGGTATAATATCAGGCTTTATCCAAAAAGACTATTACCTAAACAAAATTCTTTCTGAGAGTGAAAAAAGATTACATGATGAAGGATGGTGGTATCATCATCAGATGAGTCAACTAAGCCCTTATTGTGCAGGTTTCTCCGCTTTAGATATAATGAAAAATGGTCTTCAATCATTAAATTCATCATCCGTAAAATCTAAACAACCTAGACATTTACGAACATTTCTAGACCAAAGTTCAAATTTCATTCTTAAAATAAGTCAAGAAATATCTGGAGCTGTAGCCCTAAATGATTTAACAAGTGTAGCGGCAGCTTATGTATGGTATGAAAGAGAAAGATTGCAAAAACAAATAACATATGAAGACATAAAAAATGCTTTTCAATCTTTTATATATAATATAAATCTTGATTTCAGAAGTGGAAATTCACCATTTACAAATGTAACTATAACAATTGGTGGCCCAGCACCTTCCCTATTAAATGAACCTGTTTCTATTGGAGAAAGTAAATTTAAAGTTAATGCAATGACTTTTAGCCAAATACCTTCAGAAATCTATGATGAAATAAATAGGGCATTTTTTGAGGTAATGGCAGAAGGAGATTCAGAAGGAAGACCTTGGACATTTCCATTAATTACTTTATACATAACAGACGATTTTCCATGGGATAACAATGTATTCAATCAATTGTTAGAATTGATGGATAATTTTGGTGGGATTTATTTGGAGAATTACATAAAAAAACCTTTTGAAAATGAGAAATGGAAAAGAATGATAGACAATCTTGAAATCAGAGATCCTACATTACAAAGATCTTTCTGTTGCAGGTTCCAAATTGATTTGAATGAATTAAAAAAGGTACCTCATTCTGGATCTATTTTTGGAAATATTTCAGGTGTAGGGTCTATAGGGGTTATTACAATCAATTTTAACAGACTTGGATATCTTTATCGCGATGACTTAAAATCATTGCTAGAGCATTTAGATATTTTATTGAGTTATGCTAGAAGTGCTTTGAATAAAAAAAGAGATTTTATTTTAAAACACATAGACCTTTATCCAACATTTTTCTATTATGTTGATAAATCTCTTAACACATATTTTAATACAATATCTCTTGGTGGAGGCCATGAGGGATTAGTTAATTTTGGAATAAAAGATGGAATATTAGGTAATGAAGGTCTAGAACTTGCAAAAAAAATTGCAAAACACATATTGGATAAATTGGAGGAATTTGAAAAGGAAGATGGTGTAGCTTGGAACTTTGAATATGCCCCAATGGAAACTGCTGCTGGTTATTTAGCAAAAAAGGATTTAGAGTTTGTTGAGAAATTGGCCGGAGGAAATACAGATTATATGTTTAAAGATTTAATAAAAGAACGCATAGAGAATTGGGTTGAACCAGGTCCTTGCCCAAGGCCGTTCATTCCAGAAATTTATGTCTCTGGCTCTAGAGATAGACCTTTATTAACATCAGGTTTTCAGCCTCCATTCAATTGTAAAAACATATCAAAATTGGCATATTCATCTGCAATAACTCAAAACTATGCTACTGGTGGCTCAGTCCTACATCTTTTCTTAGGAGAAAAACTTGATCTAATCACAAAGAAAAAATTAATCCAATCCATATTTTACAATTATCCAGTTAAGTATATCACTCTTACACCAACACTAACAGTTTGTAACAATTGTAAACAGAAATTTGTAGGTGAGTATCTTGTTTGCCCCCAATGTAAAAGCGACGATACAACTGTTTATTCGAGGGTTATAGGGTATTTTAGACCAATTGCCAGAAAAGTAAAAAACAAAAATTCAGAACTAGGATTATTTGAAGGGGAAGAAAACACTTGGCAAGAATCGAGAAGAGCTGATTGGGCAAATAGAGGAATCATTACAGAGGATGATTTAAAGTCCATTTTAGGTGATTTTTGATGAATGTAAATGAATTGCCTAAAATTGCTGGAATTCTTATTTCAGGTATCGATCATCCCTCGCATATATCATTAAATATATATCTACCTTTTTGCAATTTTAATTGTAGGAATTGTCATAATTATAAAATTGCAAAAGGCATATTTGAAGAAATGCCATATGAAAATTTATTCTGGGAATTTGAAAACAATTTTATTGTAGATATGGTAATCATAACTGGAGGCGAACCCACCCTCCAAGGAGATAAACTAATAAACCTTATAAAATTAATAAAAAATAAAAGACCGGAACTTATAATTAGAGTTGATTCAAACGGATCGTTGCCAGGTATAATTAAAAAATTATCATTATTCGTGGATGGATTTGCAATAGATATAAAGGCACCTCCGTTCAATAAAGATAAGTATGAATATACAATAAGGAAAAAATTTGATACTGAATCTTTAATTGAATCAGTTAAAATAGCTTCGGAGCTTCCTTATACAATATTTAGAACAGTAAAATATCCATGGCTTAAAGAAAATGATATTGAAGAAATAAAAATGTTTTTAAATATGTATGGAAAGGGTAAGCCATACTTTGTAAATCCATTTTTTAATATTAATGATAATGATCAAATAAATAATGTTGAAGAAATACCACTATAAAAAATCATAAAAAATTTATATTAAAAACAAGTACAGAAAATAAAAATGAATATTTCAATGGGCATTCTGCATTTTCTCGTACTCATTAGTATAAGTTTAGTTGTATCTAGAATTTTTTCTTTATTAGGCAATAGATACTTCGGCTTTCCTGCGGTAATAGGTGAATTGGTTACAGGGATGATCATAGGCCCATATGCACTGGGTACTTTACCAATTTTTGGTTTTACTCTTATTCCTCAAACAAGTTCAGGTTTTCTTGCTCCTGTAAGTACCGAAATCCCAATTCCCCAGGCTTTTTACATGTTTGGCCAAATAGGTGTAATAATACTTCTTTTTCAAGTAGGATTGGGGACAGATCTTAAAAAATTCATTAGAACAATTAGATCATCCTTGTTTATTGCCCTAGGAGAATCAATGTTGCCATTCATTTCTGGTTTTATGTTCATGGTTCTTTTTATACATAATGTTAATGAGGCACTTTTTATAGGTGTAATTTTAACTGCGAGTTCCACAGGTATTACAGCAAAAGTGCTTTCTGATTTGAATAATCTTAACAGCAGAGAAGGAATGGCAATTATGACATCCACAGTAATTGCAGATGTGATAAGCATAACACTTCTTACAATTATAACCGGAATTGAAACAAGTTCAATAAATTTATTTTCAATAACTGTTTTAATTTTAAAAGTGATTATTTTTTGGGGAATTTCCTTGTTCATAGGACTTAAGATGAGAAATTATTTAATAAAATTCTTCAGAATATTTAAAGATAATATTACGCTATTTTCATTCATACTTTTAATTCTTTTTATCGTTGTTTCACTTTCTGAATGGCTTGGTCTAACAGTGATAGTTGGGTCATATTCATTGGGGCTTATATTTTCAACAATAGAAGAAAAGGATGGTGTAATGAAAAATACTGAAAATCTAGCAAACTTTTTCACACCAATATTTTTTGTTTCCATAGGTATGATGGTTGATTTGAGAACACTCTCTTTTGGTACAGTAATTTCAATTGCAATTCTTGTTCTAGCTATTTTAACAAAGGTCATAGGGGCCGCAATTCCAGCAAGGATATTAAAATACGGGAGGATTGAATCTATTCAAATAGGTTTAGGCCTACTTTCAATGGGTGAGGTAGCCTTAATACTTGCAGGAAATGCATTACTCTATAATATAATAAATAATGAAATATACTCAATTGCAATATTTGTTACAGCAGGTACAACCATAATAGCTCCAATAATGTTCGCCTGGACATATAAAAAATTTAGATGACCAGGTTTTGCAATTCACTAAGTTTCTTGAAATCTTTAGCTAAAGTTTTTGCCACTTTTCCGTTTATTACATTTTTATCCTTTGAAATCACATAATTTAAATATATTTCTGAAAGCTTATCTAAATTACATTTATCGCAAATATATGCCTTTAGGATCCAAAAATTAAGATTTTCAATATTCTTTGACATCAAACATGTAATTTCCTGATTTGCCTCTTCATATTGATTATTTGCAATTTTTTCCAGCAATGAATATGGGAATAAATTTTCAAGTTCCATTATGTTTAGATCATTTATTGAATTTCTTTTTACTATTTCAAGTGATTTTTCAATTGTCATTTTATTATCA
Source organism: Thermoplasmata archaeon (assembly GCA_023261755.1). Lineage (GTDB taxonomy): Archaea > Thermoplasmatota > Thermoplasmata > Thermoplasmatales > ARK-15 > ARK-15. The sequence continues at coordinate 42,945 of JAGDXS010000020.1, forward strand.
GTCAATATGCAATAATTTTTTACAGACCAAGAAACGATTTCTTTAATGAAATTATTAAAATCCTTTTCGCCAAAAAGGTCCGCAAGAATTCCTGCTCCCATCTCTGCACTTGAACTTACACTGGAAATAATATCATTATTGTTTATAGTTTCAGTGCTTGTTATTAAAAGCCTGAAATAATATTTAGAATCTTTTGTGCTCTCCAGGAGTATTGAATTATTATTTTTATATTCTCTAATCAGGACAGAAAATTCTTTTGTAATTGAGAATTTTTTCCATGAAAAAACTATTTCATATGTTTCTCCATTTTTTGTTATTTTTTTAACAAACTTTGAATGCTCAAAAATTCTCTCCGTGTTCAAATTTCTAAGATCAATTTCAGCTGAAATTTTTAAATCATATTCGGTATTTAATGCCATATTTCGTCACCAAATATGATAATAATAAAAAATATTTAACTATTTCTGATATATAATGAATAATTAAATTAATAAAAAATCGATTTTAGATATTTTAAATAAAAATTACTAAAGGATTTATTCAATTTCTAAGAGAAAAAATTTTAAAATTAGAATAAATTATGGATATTATGCTAGGGCCGAAGAAAATATTAGCAATCATAATTATCTCTGTTATAATATCCGTTTTGGTCTTCTATGCAGTAATTTATTATAATTTAAAGGAGACGGAATACTGGGGTAATGCGCCAATACAGGTAAAAGTGCCTATAAAAAATGAAATAATCAATATATCAACTATTCAAGATATTTATAAGTTGACGAATGTTTCAACGAGTGGCCTAAAAAATTATAGTTTAAATAATCCTGATCCAGATATTTTAATATATATCTGGCAAGTCTATTACCTAAAGGAATTCCCTGCATCTTTCATAGGCATTTATTTCTATGAGTATAAATCACCTTCACAGGCGTACTTTCCATTTAAAGGAGCTTATCTACCAAATTCAACCTATGGTAAATACAGGGTATTCGAATACAGGGAAGATTATTTACCACATTTCAGGGAGTCCATAGTACTAATTTATTATTATAATTATTTAATTAACATAACAGGCACAATCTATTTCAAAAATTTAACACTTCTCAATCAGGTGGCATTTGCACAAATGAATTTAATGCTTTCTTAAATTGCAGTCAAATATTTTTGAAACTATTATATTTTCAGTATAATTTTTTGCAATTTTAATTATTTCTTTTACATTTTTCCTGTGTACTATAGAGTGAATCGATCTACCAATCATGTTTTGTGTAGCTCCAATGGCATTTTTCTTTACAAGATCATCACTTATTTCTAGCATTTCTTCATCGCCCAAACCACTTTTATATGCAAACATTCTGGATTCAAACATAAAAGTTTTCACATCAGGTTTTTTTAAAATATTTTTTAATGCTATTTTTCCAGCCCTATTTACATTATCAAGAAATTCATCGGAAGAAAGTATTTTCTCTTTTTTTATTGGACCGAAATATAAAGCTATTAAAAAGAGATCATCATTAATAGGAATTTTATCAATTTTGGCAGTTTCCGGTCCTCCAGCTTTTTTTATTAGAACAATTCCTGAGGAAATAAATCCCTCAGCTGTTCCCAAACCCGTTAAGGATAGGACATCAGATATGTGTGCTATCTTTAATGCATCCATATATGATATGGGTCTCCCAAGTGCGCCAGCCGTTGCAAGTGCAGCTCCGAAAGCACCTGAGGCGCTCGTGCCAAAACCTGAGCCAACGGGTATTTCAATGTCATGATATATAGTTACAGATCTCCTTTCTTTAAATTTTTTTAATGTTAAATCAACAGATCTAATTGTAGTAATTGCATTTTCCTCCTTTCCATTAATATATACCTTGATCCCATAATTTTCATCATCTATTATTGCCCTTGTATGTATGCCATTGCTGATTGATATGCCTCCTCCCATTGCACCTATTTTCAAAGGATCAGTAATTCTTCTGCCATTCTTATCTTTTGTATGTGCTATAAAAAAACTTGATATCCCGGCAGGGGTGAATACCCTATATCCTTGCATTAATATCTACCTTCTTAGGTTTTTTAAATGAATAATTTTTAATTTATTCCTCTATGAGGTCATGTTTTTCACCCGGTATAAATGTTTCTTTGATGAATATTATCCCAACTATCATTAGTACTGAAGATAATATTAACCAAAGAGACCATGAAAGCATTAGATTTTTTATGGAATAATAGGTGGCTAAAATTATGCTTATAGCAAATCCTCCTAAAATTGCTCCACCATTGTATGCAAATCCCACGCCAGTTGTTCTGAATTTTTTGCTGAATATTTCAGATAAAAATGCAGGCACAGCAGCGAAAATCATTGCTTCAAAAAATGCCTGAATGCTGAAAGCAATGAACATTGTTAAACTGCCATCTGAGAATGCTAGTAACACAATAGGATAAACAAGAATAAGGAAGATTATTCCATAAAATAGGGTTAGTAATTTTCTTCTTAGTATTTTAAGGCCTATTAAACCACCTGCCCAAACACCGAATAACGAAACCAAGTTTATCAGAGCAACGTAAGTACCCATGGTAGACCCAGAAATGTTTGGAAATTGTTTCAGAAATAGCGTTGGGTAAAAACTAAATGTAGCAGTATTAATAAACAAAAGGCCTGATGTAAAAATAAGAGCAAACAATAGAAGCCTTCCACCCTTTAAAATTAAACTTTTCAAAGGAACTTTTTCTATCTCTTTTCTTATTTTCATGTTTTCAAATACCTTTGTTTCCTTTGATATTAGCCTAATTAAAAGTGTTATCAATCCAGGAATAATTGTTGTATAAAAAACAACCCTCCACCCAACATTTATGAACCCTGATGAACCAAAATATCCGTATATTGCTGCAAAAACAAAAGAGATTATAAAATAACCTGTTCCAAATCCGCTCTGAACAAATGCTCCAATGGGTAATCTGTATTTTTTTGGCACACTTTCCATAGAAAGTGCAGTACCACCACCATATTCTGCTCCAGCAAACATACCTTCGAAGAATAATATTATGTAAAGTAGAATCGGAGCTACTATTCCGACCTGTGAGTAAGTTGGAAGAAGACCCTTGGAAGCAGCGAGAATAGAAAAACCAAGTATTGTCATTGTAAGCATGGTTTTTCTACCTAATTTATCACCAAGGAAATTTCCCAAAATAATGGAACCTACAGGCCTTGCAAGTGCTTCAACAGCAAAACCACCAAATACTGCTATTAAACCCAATATACCTATGCTGCTTGGAAAAAAGATTGAAGAAATATATACTGCAACAAGAGCATAGGCAATTGTGGTGTATCCATCCATAAGCCACCCTGCATATGCTGATATTACTTGATACCAATTTTCTTTAGTCATTCTTTCTTGGAACATGACAAAATTTAAATAAAATCATTATATATAAATATTTTTGATATTAAATATCATGGTAAATTTAAATCATAAAATTTTTTTAATGAAATTATTAGCAATGGGGAAAAAAATATATTGCCATCTTGTTTATTATATTCAATGGAAATTCAACTAGATAATTTAAAAGAATTTTTAATAAAAAATGAAAAAAATGTAATGCTATTTTCCGGCCCTGAAGGCCTCGGAAAAAAGACAATTATAAAAAATTATATTTTGGAAAAAAAAGGAAAAGTAATTGAGTTTGAATATGAAAAAGGTAAGGATAACAATCAATTACTTTTGGAAGGCCTTGGGCTCAATGAAACATTTAAAAAGTATCTTTCAGTAATAAATACACTTACACCTGGGGAAGCGAGTAAAAAAAATGATATTATTTATTCTTTGATACAGATTAAATTTGAGGAATTAAAAAAAGAAGAAAATTTATATATTATTTTTGATAATTTAGAAAATATTGGTAAAAATTGTTCTTCTTTACTTTTTTTCATAATATCAAAATTTCTTAAAGAAGATGTAAAGTCTAAGATATTTTTAATATATAATAATAACAATAGGAATACGGAATTTGAAGGCACAGTTGAAATTCTGAAAACTATGGGCATGGAAGAAATTATTTTGCAACCATATTCCAAGAAAAGCATTAAAAAAATATTGCAGAATATGGAATATAAAATTCCTGAAATGGTAGTTGACTTGATATATGAAAAAGCTCATGGAAACTTGGGTGTAATATTAAATTCTATTAAAATTTTAGAGGACAGGAATTACATAATCGAAAAGACGTTTATTAAACCATTAACAGAGAAAACAATTAATGAGATAAATAATCTTTTAATAGGAAACGCAGAAGAAATAATTTTGAAAAAATTATCTCCAGATGAAATGGTTGTCTTGATCTACCTATCATTGCTGAACGAGAAAATTGAGGCAATGAAATTGATGAATCTCGTAAATTTGAAAGAAGAAAATTTTGTAAATGCTGTAGATAACCTTATTAGAAAAAAAATAGTTAAGGAGGAAGGAGATTTTCTTGAATTAAGAAATAAGGAATTAGAGAATCAGATAGAAAAATCATTTTCAAACCTGAGAATCAGTGATGCAAGGGTGAAAATAGCAAAATATTTAGAAGGAAAGGGTGATTTTTACAGATCTGGAATCCAGTACTATTATGCAAACAATTTTGAAAAGGCATATGAAAATTTGTCTAAAGCTGGATTAAAATTTTATGAAGATGGAGATTTATATAATGCGCAGAATGCATTTTCTTTAGCGTCATCAATTAGAACAGATGACAAGGAAATAATTCTTTATTTAATAGATATTTTAAAAGAAACAGAAGATTTTTCGGGAATTTTAAATCTAACAAAAAAGATTTTTGAGAAAGAGCCTGATAATTTTGTTGCAATTATTAATCAAGCAGAAGCTCTTTTCAGAATAAGCGAATATGAAGAGGCCAAAAAGTATTATGATCTTGCATTGGAAAAAGCAAAAAATCAAAAAGAAAAAGCCCAAGCAGAATTAGGCCTTGGAAAATATTACTACAATATAGAAAATTTAAATGAAAGTGAAAAATTTTTGAAAGATGCAATTAAAATTTCTAAAGATGAAAATGATTTTGTCACTGAGGAGAATGCACTAAGAATTCTTGGCAATATTGAATATGAAAGGAAAAATTATCCAAAAGCGCTCAGTTATTATGAAAAATCCAGGGAAATCTCAGAAAATATAAAAAATCTTTACGACTTGGCTGCAGCTTATAATAATATAGGAAATGTTTTGGCTGAAATAGATATTTCAAAAGGTAAATACTTTTATTCAAAGGCTCTGGAAATTGCGGAAAAATTCTGGTATCCATCTCTATTGGAAACATTATTTTTAAATCTTGCAATTTTGGATGAATATGATTGTAAAATTAAAGAGGCAATCAATCTTTTTCAAAGATCCTTAGGTATTTCAATTGCAAGAAAAAATTATGATACAGCATTAATAGCAATCGTAAACCTCTTCGAACCATTTATAAAAATGGGCAGAATAGAGGATGCTAAAAGAATTGTAAGCATTGGTTTGGATGTTTCAAATAAAATAGGAAAACAATATGAAAGGATTGAAATAGAGGTATTTGGAAAAATGCTTAATATAATATCTGGAAAAGAGGAAAACATAATTCCTGAAATAGAAAAATTGAAAAAATCTGGTATAAAAACATACGTGGATTATGCGAATTCAGCCATATCAATTTATTATTTTTATTTAGGTGAAATTAAAAAATCCATAGATCTTTATTGGGATTATTTAAAAGGAAAAATTGGAAATCTAACAATAGATGATATCATGGATTATATTGAATACCTTGAAATACTTGCATATGAAAAATTCTTTAAAAAAGGTGTTGACCAAGAATTTTTGGAATTGGTAAAAAATATTGAAGAAAATGATTCTTTAAAAAATGTAAATTTTGCAAAATGCAGATTTTCAATAATAAAATCCATTATTGATATTGAAAATAAAAATAGGAATGGAATATCATCATTCCAGGAAAATATTAAAAATATTGGAGACCAGGACTTAAAGTACCTCTCAGCAAGGTTGAAAATTACTTTTGGCCTTTACCTAGCAAAGAATTTTAATGACAATACCATATTGGATGAAGGAAAAAAGGAATTAATATCTTTAAATTTAAAAGGCACTGAAAAAGCTCTGAATAAAGCTTTTTCGTATAAGGTTTAATTATAAATTACCTATCTTGAACAATTTTATTGATTTTTAAAGAAAAATCTATAAATAATGGTAGCTAATAAAAAATCCTATGGAAATTTTGAATGTGGAAAAATATGATAGGGATGAAATTATAAATGTTTCAAAAGGAAGTCAATATATAACTGGAGAAGATTATATTGAAGATGTATTTGATACCTGGCTTAAATCTGGTATTTTTTTAAAAGCAACTGAAAAAAATGAAATTTTAGGTTTCTTGCACATAAGAATTTTTGACACATTCATATGGCTGGAAGGTTTAAGGGTAAGTGGAAAACATAAAAGGAAAGGTGTTGGTTCAGCACTTACCCAAAAAGCTATAGATCTTTCTGGAAAAAGGAAAATTAGAATGATAATTTTAGACTCAAATATTCCATCAATAAACTTGGTAAAAAAGTTCAATTTCCATGAGATAGATAGAATTTACTATAATATAAGAGAAAAAATGCCTTTTATTGATATAATAAAGAAATATGACTTAAAAAAATTGGGAGAAAATAATAAAGATCCTTACTTGGATGATTGGGCTTATTTTGATAATTTTTATTATAAAAAATATGTTTATGGAAATGAGGAATTAAAAATTCTCGATACGGATCCTCCATTTGTGATAAATGGATCAATAGAGGAAGAACATGTTTCGAAACTGAAGGGTGATGAATGCTTCATTGTTTTTGAAAGAAATTTTCAATAAAAATATTTCAAATAAATAATTTCACAATTTTTTAAAAAATAAATATTACTAATGGTAATTTTAAATTAAAAAAAATTTTTATAGGTTATAATTTACTATAAAATAATGAAATTCAGCTTGGAAATTACCCAGCAAAACGCTAAAAATGAAATTAAAATTCCAGAGGAAGCTGAATTTCTAATAATACCGGATAACCCATTCGGAAAAATAGGCCCGGGATCAGTTCCTATGGCCTATTTTTTAAAAAATAGATACAACATGAAAGTGATTGCAACAATAAACACGAGGGACAGGAACGTAATAGGCATAGGTTCAGAAATTTTAGCTGCACTTGAATTAGGTCTTGATGGTTTATTTGTTGTGAAGGGTGATTCAACAAAAAAATTCTCTGAAGTAAGGGATTTGGATGTTTTTGAGGTTATAGCTATGATCAAGAAGTACAGATATATGTACGGTTCAGATATGCTCATAGGCGCTACAATTAACTTCGTTAGGGGAAATGAGTTCAGAATAGTCAAAAAAAAGATGGAAAATGGTGCTGATTTTTTCATTTCACAGGCAGTTTATGACCAAAAAATCATTGAAAAAAATAAATGGATAAAGTATCTTTCGGCACCTGTATATATAGGAATTATTCCAATATTATCAAAGAAAATTATAAATTTCTATGCAAAGAATCTATTCATTCCTGATAAGGTTGTACAGGCGCTCAGGAATTCAGAAAATTTAAAGAATGAAAATCTTCTTCTATTTTCAGAAATAATACATAAATCCATGGATATTGTGGAGGGTTACCACATAATGCCTCTGGAAAATGTAAGTTTTGCTGATGAAATTATAAGGAAGGTGAGAAAATGGTGAAAATATTTGTATCAGGAATATTTCCAAGATCAGACGAATTAATAAAGAAAATAAACAAGTATGAAAAGAAGAAAATTGGTGTGGAGGAATTAAGAGAAGCTTATGAAGATGAAGAAAAATCATGGATTGAATTTCAGAAGGGACTTTCATATGTTTCAGATCCATTAATTACATGGAATGATATATTCAGGCCATTTACTTTGAATATGGAAAATGTTGAGCCAGGTCCTCTAACGAGATACCTTGAAACTAACACGTTCATCAGAGTTCCAACAATAATGGGAGAGCCTGAAATTAAGTTAAGCATCCTGGATATGAAAAATGATTATGGAATCAATTTCATACTGAATAGAGAAAATAAAATTCTCCTGCCGGGACCATATTCATTCATAAAATTTTCTATAAACAGGTCAGGAATTCCTGAAGAAAAATTACTTGAAAAAATTTCAGAAATAATATTCAGCCAGGCTAAATTTTTCAACTATGTTGAATTCAAGGAACCTTTAATTCAAAGTATTGGGGATCTAAAAAAAGTTTCTGAAATATATTCAACAGCAAATTCTAATGGTTATGTTTTTACGAACATTGAAACTCAAAATTTCATAGATTTTCCTTTAGGCTATGCAGTGAGAACGAAAAATTTTTCTGATGTAAATGAATCAATAATAGTTGAATTAATAGATGTATTCTCCACCAGGATAGAGAATTTAGACATTCCTGATATTTCAATCACAACAAATGAAAGTTTGGAATTTTTGCCCTTCAATATTTCAAAAAAGAAAATTGAAATCATGAAAAAATTATTGGAGGTGAAATAATGTTCTATAAACAGGAAATTGGGAGTATAAAAAAGCCAGATTACCTCATTAGATCATATGGTAATAATGATTATGATGTTTTAAAGAAAAGAGCATTAAGGGAAACAATAGAAATGATGGAATCTACAGGCATTGATAATATCGGCATAGGCGGTGAAATGTACAGATGGGAAATGTATGAGAACCATGTGGACCATCTTGATGGTTTTGTTTATTATGGCAGGGTAAGATCATTTGATAATAAATATTACAAAAAAGCAAGCGTCGTAAGTGAAATAGGAAGGAAATCATCAGCTTACCTGGAAGAATTTCTCGATGCTCAGGAAATTTCTAAGAAGGATTTGAAAATCCCCATAACTGGTCCATATACGCTCATGGATTGGTCCTTCAATGATTATTACAAGAGCAGGGAAGATTTTGGCATAGCTTTGGCTAAAATAGTGAGGGAAGAGATCATAGATTTAAAAAATAATTGGTCCAAGGGGGATATTTTAAGGATACAGATTGATGAACCTGCAGCTTCCACGCATCCAGGAGAAGTTTCACTTTTTGTAAAAATATTTAATGAAAGTGTTAAAAATATAGGTGATGTAAAAATAAGTACACACATATGCTATAGCAAGGATTACAGAACTTTATATCCAGAAATATTAGATATGAAAACTACACAGCTTGCATTGGAATTTTCAAATAGGGATACTGAACTTCTAGGTACAACAGATGAATCTAGAAAGGGATTTTCAATAATTAAGGATTTTATTGACTATGGTGAGAACAGGGAAATCGGTATAGGAGTGATAGATGTACATACAGATTTTATAGAACCACCTGAACTTGTAAGGGACAGAATACTTTATGTTTCAAAATTTTATGATCTAAACAAAATTTTGATTAACCCAGATTGTGGTCTTAGAACAAGGTCTAGGGAAGTCGCATATAAAAAATTAAGGTCAATGGTGGAAGGAACAAAAATGGCTGAAAAGGCCCTCGGATATGGTTAGAGATTAAAAGATGCATTCTTGAATCGATTTAATTGCATTTTCTATCTCTTCCTTTTTTATTACAAAATAAATGCAACTTCAGATGCACCTCCAGCAAAAATTTCAACATTAATATTTTTTCTAGCGAAAGCATCAAACACCTTTGATTCTATTCCAGGATTTTCAATAATACATTCACCAAAAACAGCAATAAGGCCAACATCATCAAATTTTAATATTTTTTAATAAATTATTACTATATGGAAAATAATTTAAAACGTAAATGTTTATTAAATAAAACAAATTTATCTAAATTATGAAAATATTCAGGGTAAGGAAGGGCATGGAAGAAATACTAGTGTTTTCAATAGCTTTTCTAATGTTAACATCCTATTCATCAATAATTTCTTCAGGTAAAATAATTAATGATAAAATACAATTTACAAGTATAAAGATGAATCTTCCAGTAAACAATTCTAAAATTGTTAGAATTTTCAACAATGAAATAAGTGTAATGATCACGTTCAAATTAAGAAATGAATCCGTACTTCAGAATTATCTATCCCAGATAGACAATCCAAAAAGTGAAATGTACCATAAATATATTGATAGAAAAGAATTTTCAGAATTGTTTGGTTCATCACCAAAATTTTATTATTCCGCTGTGAACTATTTTTCCCAATTTAAAGGAATAGATGTTGAAACATTTTCAGACCATGTATCAATAGTTCTTTCAGGAAAGGCATCTTTAATTGGTAATGTATTTAATGCAAAATTTGGGTTGTTTAGCAAGGACGGAAGATCATTCTATTCAATTGCCCAGGAACCATCTCTTCCAGTATGGATTGCAAATAACGTTTCCTATATTTCTGGATTGGATAATTTTACAAGTTTTTCTATAAACCTGCATAAAGAAAAAATTATTGACGATGGTAATAAAATAACTCTTGATAATGGATATCCAAATCCATTATCCTATGGTGATTCACAGTATATTTTTGGATCAGATCTACAGGTAGCATATGATGAACAAACTCTTTTCAATTTCACATATCCTGTTAACGAGGTCATTGCAACTATTCTATGGTCAGGACAGTATATGGGAGAGAATATTACTACACCTTATGGTGAATTGATAAATGGAACTTTAGTAGGACCATTTAACCCAAATGACATTTATGCATATTTCAATGACACCATCCCATACTGGGAACCAAGATCTAGGGTAATTCCTGTGCCATTAAATGGTGCACCCGAGCCTAGCCCTCTTTCCTCCTATGATATAACAGGTGCAGTGGATGAAAATACTCTTGACATAGAAATGGCAGGTAGCCTGGCACCAGGAGCAATAATATTCAATGTTTATGGGCCTAATTCAACTCAGGAGAATCTGGATCAGGCCCTAGCTTTTATCCTAAATCCAAATTCATCTTACAAGGAATTGAACAATGTAACTGTAATATCAAATTCATGGGGATCACCTGAATATAATGATACCTCATGGTATGAATATTTGCAGGAAGCACAGGCAAGGGGAATCACAGTTTTAGCCAGTTCTGGAGATTCTGGGAATAATCAAAATAGTTCAAAATATATGCAACCGAACTATCCTGGCGATTGGTTAGAATTTCCAGCATCAATGGCTTACAATAATTTTGGTGTTACAGCTGTTGGTGGAACCACATTAAATCTTAATTCCAATCTTCACATAGAAAATCAGATTGCCTGGTACATATCACAGAATGATACAGCAAATGGAGGTCCAGCCGGAAGCACTGGAGGAATAAGTTACATTTTTAAGGAGCCATTATGGCAATTGAATTCTTTATCCAATAAAGTAATAAAAGGCCTTGGCAGAGCAGTTCCTGACATAGCTGCAATAGCAAATAATACAATTGCTTACATCACTGTAAACAATACCAATTACTATGATAATCCATTTTTTTATGTATTTTGGGGTACTAGCATTTCATCACCTGTAGAAGCAGGTATTATAGCAGAAATGAATGCAGTTCTTAAGATCCATAACCGTGAGCCTCTTGGATATTTGAACTCAGCAATTTATTTGATTGGGTATGATCAATTGAAACCTTTGGTAAATACAAGTGAGACAGGATATATATTAACTAACTCATATAATTCATCATTACCCACTCTGCCCTTCTGCAACGTAAATTATGGAAGGAACCATGTTTATCAGGCAAATTATGGTTATAATCTAGTCACGGGCTGGGGATCTATAGATGCTTACAATCTAACAATGTATATCCTTAATGTAAATTACAATGGAACATATGGCGCCCTTGATGGTGTTGAAAATATTCTGAATCTAACATCATTGAATGTAACATCATATTATCTAAATGGTACAGTAAACACCTATTTCAATGCATCTGTTCAGCAGAATTTCTTTTTAGCAAATTCAATGGGTGCACCTGTGTATTGGATACAGAATGTGATTTACATAAATGGTTCAGCAGAATCTGGTTGGAACATGACATACTCTGGCTGGGTAGTTTACCCATTTTACGGTCTATATCCAAATCTTACAGTTTATGAATACAATTATCCTCTTGGGAAAATTGTAAAATTGCCGCATTTATTCGATATTAAGAGTTGGATTTCCAATTTCACATTTATGAGGCAAACAATGAATTTTGAAGTAAATTCTCATTTGTTTCAGCTTCCAGTTCCAGGCGCATCTTACATTATAGGATCTTACAACTATTCTTATCTTTGGCAGGGAAAGAGATACACCAATGGACCTTATCCTAATTATGCAAACCCTGGAGGTCTTTCACCTCAGTTTTGCCTTGTTGGTGGGCCATCAGGAGGTATAGGGTATTTCAAAGATCCAACTAGCGCGACCATGAAATCATATGTTTTGCCATTAGGTTCTGACAATTATATTAGAGCATTCACTTCATTATTTAATTATACAAACGATCAAACTGGAGAAGCAGCAGAAAATCTTAACTGGGTTCTTGAGAATGGATATTGGCAGATGTACATCTTAAATGGAAGTCAGATTCAAGGGGTAATATCTGTTGAGCCTAAAAAAACATTTTACAATGTTACATTTGAAGAACAGGGTCTTCCATCTGGTACACTTTGGAATGTAACTTTTAATGGAATTACAGAAATTTCAAGATCTAACGAAATAACATTTCAGGAATATAATGGAACATATTTTTTCTCTATCAGTTCTGTTAATGGTTACAATTCAAATCCGAATTCAGGTAAAATAAAAGTTAATGGTAATGATGTAATTCAAATTATTTTCAAGCCTAAATCCCTAAACAAATTTTCTGTAACGTTTGAAGAATATGGATTGCCATTGGGCATTACATGGTCAGTCACATTGGGTGGAATCACAAAATATTCATCAAGCAATGAAATAATTTATTATGGCATAGAAAATGGATCATATTCATTCACAATCGGCAATGTGAATGGTTATAATTCAAATCCAAATTCAGGTATAATTAGTGTAAATGGTTATAATATAACACAGTTAATATCATTTTCAAAAATTCTTTACAATATAACCTTTAATGAAACAGGCTTGAAATATGGAATTGCTTGGACAGTAATATTGAACGGTACCTCAAAAACAGCAATTTCAGGTAATATAACCTTTTATTTACCAAATGGCACATACAAGTTTGAAATTATATCAGGAAATAATGATTATGCTCCAAATCCTTCAATCTTAACCGTTACAGTTGATGGAAAAAATATGACATTAAAAATATTATTCTCATTGATAGAATATGAAATTTTATTCAATGAATCTGGACTTCCAGCAGGCATTGCCTGGTACGTTAATTTAAGCAATGGCCAATCATTTTCATCATCAATTAATAGGATAATATTTAATGAGCCAAATGGATCGTATTATTTCATGGTAGCAAGCATAGACAAAAATTATAGACCTGTATTTTCTTCGGGATCATTCATTGTAAACGGTTCACCTGTAAATGAATTAATTACATTTAACCTTTTGACATACAAAATTACATTCAATGAATCAGGATTACCTTATGGCCAGATTTGGAATGTCACATTAAATGGAATTACAAAATCATCACCGAATAACACAATAATATTCTACGAACCTAATGGATCATATGATTATTCCGTCTCTGGCATACCAAATTATAGGGCTGTGAATGCCTCAGGCATTGTTAACGTGGATGGTAATCCTATCAATTTGAACATTAATTGGTCAGTAATTTTTTATAAAATTACAATAATTGTGAATGGAATTTCAAATGGAACATTATGGTCTGCAACACTCCATGGAATTACATTCAACGGAAAATCAATAAATATTACTTTATCTTCGGAAACGAATAAAATAGTATTTTATGAACCTAATGGATCATACTTTTATAATGTCAAACTACCAAATAATTATATCATTTCAGGAATAAATGGGCCAATAGTTGTTTCAGGAAATCAAGTAGTTAAGAATTTTAATGCCCAGTGGGGAAATGATATCTTAATAACAATAATACTTGTAATTGCTGCAATTGCAATAATAGGAATCATACTCATCATAAAAACAAGGAAAAAATAAAAAATTTAAAATTATTTTTCTACCATTTTTTTAAATAAATATGCAATGGCACTGGTTACATAAGCGATCACCAGACCTATTCCAACACCTCTGAAATAATAACTATCTCTAAGATATCCGATAACTATAAATATTATACTCAAAACTAGTTCAAATAAAATGAGCACTAAAATTAGATGTTTTTTCAAAAGATTTTTTCTCCATTCTGGCAAAATCTTTTCTTTATAACCTGAATGTTTCACTTTTACCACCACGTTTATGATTCGAATGCCTCCAATATCAT
>JAGDXS010000034.1 GCA_023261755.1 Thermoplasmata archaeon
CTGTATCCCTCCATATGCAGCCATGTACTGGTCCTGCTTACCTCCCGGCTCTTTTAATATCTCCCTCTCTATCTTTATAGCTTCCTCAGCCAGCTGCTTTGGACTCGCCGCTTCACCCTTCCAAGCATGCAAAGCATTCAATAATCCTACTAAAAATGAACTGCTTGAACCTAATCCCGTACCCCTTGATGGTATCTCAGTTATGCTCACTATCTGTATACCTGACTTTATATCCAATAACTTTAATGCCTCCCTTACTGTAGGATGCTCTATATCTTCCACATCCTTTATAGCATTCTCTGTCTTAGAATAACTCACCCTTATCTCATCTTTATAAAAGTTCTTAGCTACAGTTACATATATGTATTTGTTTATTGTGGCCGATACTACTGCCCCTGGCCCATATTTCCTGTAATATGCTGGTATGTCCGTTCCTCCACCTGTGAAAGTTATCCTCAATGGTGTTTTTGTTATAACCAATCTAAAATCATTAGCCATTATTAATCAATAACCCTTATCAAAATAAAAAAATATATATTTTTTGCTTTTCTATCTTATATTATCTTCAACAATTTTTGATAAGATATGACCTACAGTTATTGTTACTTCTTGAATAATTGGTGTTCTTTCACTACCTATTTTAATTAAATGTTTATCATCTATTAATGATGCCATCTTTCCACCTTTTTTTCCAGTTATTCCTACGATTATGCACCCTTTCTCCTTTGCTTTTTCTATACCCCTTATCACATTCAAAGAATTTCCGCTTGTACTTAAAGCAATTACCACATCACCTTTATTTGCAAAAGCATCTATCTGCCTTTCAAATACCTTTTCAAAACCGTAATCATTTCCTATTGCTGTCACAGTTGATGTATTTGTATGCAACGCAATGGCTGGATATGGCTTTCTTTCCAATTCAAATTTGCCAACAAATTCTGCCGCAATATGCTGAGCATCTGCTGCACTGCCTCCATTTCCCATCAAAATAATTTTTTTTCCCTCCCTGATGCAATTTGTTATTTCTTCACCAATGTTTTTAATTTTATTTACATCAAGATTTAATCTTGACTCACATCCTTCCTTTAGATATTCATTTATTTTATCAATATCCATAGTTTATGTAGATGTTAAATCTATGATTTAAATCTTATTGAGTGAAAGATTTATTAATTGAAATTGCTAACATAAATGGATGAAAAAAAGAGCACTCTTCATAGACAGGGATGGAACGATCAACAAAGATTGCCCATATTGCCATAAATTGGAGGATCTTTACATATACGATGACGCCGTTGAAATAATGAGAGAATACCAAAACCTTGGTTATTTAATAATAATTATAACTAATCAATCTGGCATTGGAAGAGGATATTTCACACTTGATGAATTCTGGAAATTCCACAATTATTTAATCCATGAACTTGAAAAAAAAGGTGTTCATATTGATGCAACTTATTTTTGCCCTCATAAACCTGAAGATAATTGCCCTTGCAGGAAACCAAACGTCGGACTTCTTGAAAAAGCAGTTAGGGACTTTAACATAGATGTTGAAAATTCAATAGTCATAGGAGATAGGGATGATATAGATGGTGAAATGGCTAGAAGGTTTGGAATAAAATATAAAATATTAAAGAGATGATTTATTTTTAATAATTATGGAATTTTCTTTGGCATAAAATAATGTTTCATTTTGAATTGATGCCTCATATCCTTCCTGGACTTCCATATTGTCTATTATTCCTTTTCCTTTTATTATTTTAACATTGCCACTTATCCTAGCTTCATAATCCTTTTTTACATAAATTTCATAATAATTTTTTAGATTTTTTATGTATCCATAGGGCGTATCTCTTCTTCCCTTGTATTCTTCCCTTAATTCTTCTAGATCCTTAAAGTTGTCAACAGGGAACCAATTTGTATCTTCCATGTAATAGCTTGCTTTTTCCATTTCAACCATCTTCGTAAAAAATGTTCTTTCTATTTCTTTTTTTGAATATTCATAGTTCAAAAATTCAAATGATTCTTTTTTTATGTAATAAATGCCAGCATTAATTTTTAAATCTAATACTGGTTTCTCAACAAAGCTTTTAATTTTTTCACCATCAATTTCAACAATTGCATATGGGCTTTTCATTTTAGTCAGTGCAATTATTAAATCAAAATTTTTTGATTTAGATACTCTAATCATTTCTTTTATATTTATATCAGATATTGTATCTCCATTCCTAACAAGGATATCATCGTTCACGTATCTTGAACAATTTCTTATTGCCCAGAGTGTTCCCATGGGCTTTTTTTCAATAAGATAATTTATTTTTAATCCTTTCCAATTATCTCCATATCTATTTTCTATTTTTTTATGTTTATATCCAACTAAAAGGTAAATGTCATCAATGCCAGCATATTTAAAGTCCAGGAGCTGCCTATCTAAAATTGTGTAACCTCTTTTTATTTCAACCAGTGTTTTAGGAATTTCGTCCGTGAGTGGCTTTAATCTTTTTCCGTATCCTCCTGCAAATACTACTCCCTTTACCATCCTGATGATTAATTTAACCCATATTAATAAATTTTTTATTCATTTTCGTAATATGTGATTTTAGATCCTGAAAGATCAAATTTGAAATCAAGAACTATAAAATTTGAAAGATTTTCCTTTAATTTTTCTTTGTTATCTGTATAGAGCAAGAAAAATCCTCCACCTCCTGCCCCTTGTAACTTTCCACCCTGTGATCCTGATTTTTTTGCTATTTCATAAATATTTTCAATTGAGTCATTTGTTATTCCAGGACTAAAATTCTTTTTGAGCATCCAGTTTTCATGCATTATTTTGGCTAAATTACCAAAATCGCATTTTTCTAACAAGGAAAATAATTCATAGGCAAAATCTCTAGCTTTGTTATAATCAAGAACCTTTTCATCCACATAATTCCTTTGAACACTGTGTATTTTCGTACCATCCCTTTCTATGCCTGTATAAAGTAAAACAAACTTTTGATCCAAATTATTACTGCATTTTTCAATATTAAATTTTTTCAAATTCACAGATTCATCTGGGAAGAATTCCATTAACTGTATCCCTCCATATGCAGCCATGTACTGGTCCTGCTTACCTCCCGGCTCTTTTAATATCTCCCTCTCTATCTTTATAGCTTCCTCAGCCAGCTGCTTTGGACTCGCCGCTTCACCCTTCCAAGCATGCAAAGCATTCAATAATCCTACTAAAAATGAACTGCTTGAACCTAATCCCGTACCCCTTGATGGTATCTCAGTTATGCTCACTATCTGTATACCTGACTTTATATCCAATAACTTTAATGCCTCCCTTACTGTAGGATGCTCTATATCTTCCACATCCTTTATAGCATTCTCTGTCTTAGAATAACTCACCCTTATCTCATCTTTATAAAAGTTCTTAGCTACAGTTACATATATGTATTTGTTTATTGTGGCCGATACTACTGCCCCTGGCCCATATTTCCTGTAATATGCTGGTATGTCCGTTCCTCCACCAGCAAAAGTTATCCTCAATGGTGTTCTTGTGGTAATAAGCTTATATTTTCCCATTGAAAATCAAATTGAAATTATTCTATATAAAAATATGTTTAAAAATTTTACAATTCAATTTCAAAACCGCTGTGTATTCTTTTTACCTTTTCACCAAATTTGTCCTTCATCCTTTGAATTGCATTCTCTCCTGTGCAATGACCAAGAAAGAGTTCCACGCCCTCCAAATTTTTAATTGTGAAATCTATTTTCTCTTTGGAAGCGTTTAACAAATGAAGGCCTCCCAAAATATAATTCACATCCTTACCAGATAATTCCTCAACATAATTTTTTATGTTTACTATTCCAGCATGTGAACATCCTGAAATTAGAAATATGGAATCACCAAGATCAATGAATAAGGAATTATCATCGAGCATGAGATCTTTTACTACTTTACCATTTTCTATAGTGAACATGTCAACAGGTATTTCAAGATCATTTTTCCTTGGTACTTCTCCTGTCATTGTAATATATTCAGATATTTTCAATGGTTCTTTAACAAGAATTAAATTTTTGTATGTCATTACTTCCTGCTTAAAATCCTTTGGCATTCCAATATATCTATACGGTAAATAAAAATTTTCCCTGAAAATAGATGGGTGTGCAAAAACATTTTTTCCAAATTCATTTATTGCATCATAAAGACCTCCCGTATGGTCATAATGGCAATGAGAAATAACAATTGAATTTAATTTTGATAAATCAATATGAGAAATGGATGCATTATATTTAATAGGAACGTAACTAGATCCTGTATCAAAAAGAACACTTTCTATTTTTGATCCATTTACAATCTCTATATAATATGAAACACCATGCTGTGCAAGATGCAATGACCCCTTAGGTGCCAAATCATCATTTAGCACCACTAATCTCATTTGCATAAATTAATTTCCTCCTATTAGTTCTTTTTCATATACCTTGTGAGGAGCATTCTCATTGCCTCTGAAGATCCTAGACCGAAAGTAGCTGCGTGTGAATCTCTAGCCAATCTTTCAACAACTGTACCTTTTGTATATCCATATCCACCCATTATTTGAACAGCGTTGTTTGCGTTTTTAACTAATGCTTCAGTAACATATAATTTAGCTAGAGTGCTTTCAAGACCAAATGGCAATCCTTTTTCCATCAACATTGCTGCATTGTAAATAAGCAGTCTTGAAGCTTCTATATCCTTGAGCATTTCTGAAAGGTAATATTGAATGAATTGGTAATTTAACAGCGGTGCTTCGAGACTCTTTCTATTATTTGCAAATTTTAGAGATTCCTCGTACAACCTTTCCATTGATCCCAAAGAACCTGCTGAAAGTATGAGTCTTGATCTTTCCAAAACTGATGAAAAAATTTTTACTCCCTGGCCTTCCTTACCTATCATATCTTTTTCATCAACGGGCATATTTTCATAATGCAATGAGGATATTGCAGATCCTCTTATTCCTGTTTGCCTAATTTTTTTACCAATTTTCAGCTTTTCATTTTTTTTCACAAAAAAAGCAGAAAACCCTTTCTCTCTAAAATTTTCTGATGTTTTTGCAAATAGAATAAAATAATCTGCAACAAGCGCATTTGTAATAAAATTTTTTGAACCTGTAATTAAATATTTATCGTTCTCCTTTTTTGCTATGCTCTTTATTCCTGATATATCTGTGCCACCGCTCGGCTCAGTGAATGCAAATGCTGGTATCTTTTTACCAGTTACAATTTCTTTTAATGTATTTTTCTGTCCTTCCGATCCAAAGAGAAGCAATGTATTTTCATAAAGGCTTTTAATTTCCATTTGTATGGATGTGTTTGGATCAACCCTTGCAATTTCCTCCGTTGCGATTAATTCTTTCAGTTTACTTGGGTCAGAACCACCATATTGTTCAGGTATGCCAATGGACAAAATGCCTTCCTCCGCTAATGCTTTCAGAGAATCGTAGGGAAATTCCTCATTCTCATCCCATCTTTCAGCATTTTTTTCAAGATTGGTTTCACTGAACCTCCTAATTTTTTGCCTGAATTCCTCCAATTCAGGAGAAAGAAAAAATATCATAAATTAATTAACAAAATTTCATTACAAATACTTTGCTATTTTTTAATTTTCTTTTTAAAAAATTGCATTAGTTGTTTCGCTGAATTAATTTTAAAAAATATATTAGATAAGAAATTTATGATTTTTTTAAACGAAATGATAGATAAAATAAATTCTCATAAACTATTTAATTTAATTTTATTTAAAATCTTATCAATTTATTTAAAAATTAATGAAAAGATTTTTAAGTATGACTATGAATAACAATATTATTGAAAGAAGGTGTTTATTATGCAAAAAAATATTTTTTATGGAATCATAGCAGTGATTGTAGTAATAGTAATTGTGGTTGCAGCAGCTGCCGTTCTTTTTTACAAGCCTTCTAAGACTAAATCAACTCCTGTCGCGTTAACACTAGTTTCAGTTACACCATCAACGCAGCTCACAACTGTAGGATCTTCGGTACAGTTTGTTGCCAATGTAAAGGGAAATGTAACATCTGTTTTATGGAACTTTGGTGATGGTACAACAGGATCCGGATTAATAGTGAACCATACATATGATGAACCTGGATCATACCTAGTGTTTATTAATGCAACTGGACCATCAGGTTATGCTAATAACCTTAATGCTTTGATTCCTATTTCTGTATCGCCTTCAACTATAAGTCCTGAAATTGCAACAGAGATGACTCAACCTGTTTTAACATTAAATACAACTTTAAGTGCTAATGCCCCTATTTACATGCTGAATTCTTCTGCTGGATTCCTGGAGTCTTTCCTTGAACCTCCAACTGCACCCAACTGGTCAATCGGTTATTATGCAATAAATTTTGGAGATGGTTATTCTACAGTAAATTCTGTGTATTATAATTTAAGTTCTGGGTCCTATAGTTCAAACTATGTTCTCCATACTTTTAAATCCAGAGGCATGTTTGTAATTAACTTTACAATAATTACTTATAATGAATCTTTGTTTTCAAATGATATTGTAACAAATAATTCCACATCATTACAATATATACCCAATTCTTATTATAATCAAGTATTAAGCTCTGAACAGCATCATACTATGTCATATTTAAGAACAGTTTATGTGGCAACAGAACAACAAAATGTAGGAATTAAAAAATCAAGCCCTCAAACATCACAAACAATAACCATTGCTGAGGTTCAACCAGGAGGGCCTTATTCGTTTGATCCACCACTGGATTATGAAGTAGTAGGTATGGAAGTAATAGTAAATGTTTATGAAACTCTTGTGCAATATAATGGTTCATCTGCATCGCAGATATTTCCAATGGTAGCGAGTGAAATACCTACCATAACAAATGGTGGTATTTCTTCAAATTATTTGAATTACACCTTTTACATTAGGCAGGGGCTTAAGTTTTCTAACGGTGATACATTGACTGCATGGGATGTGTATACAAGTTTTGTTAGATCTTTACTCTTCGTTCAAGGTAGCCCAGGTACGCCTGATTGGATAATTGCACAGGATCTCCTTCCAAATGGTGGTTATGCACCTGGATTATATTCAAATGGAACAGCTTTATATGATAACATTACACGTGCGATTACAGTAGATAATGCTACACAATCTGTAACTTTTCACCTGTTAAAGGTTGATCCTGCTTTTCTTGATTATTTGGCAAATCCACAGTGTAGTGCCATAATGGATTATAAATGGCTTTCAGAGCATGGTGCTGGAATTGATTTTAGTCCATCAGGATTTCTTGCCTATACTGCCTATGGAGATGAGAATAACTTTAACACCTATGTAAGATACCATGCCATGGGGTCTGGACCTTATATGATAGAGAATTATTTGGCAGGGCAATCTGTACTTCTTGTACCTAATCCCTATTATACACCAATACAAGGCGTGCCGGGATTTGATCATGCTGCAAATGATACAATATACATACAATGGATTCAAAATCCTGAAACTGTCCTTTTAATGGCACAATCAGGCTCTGCAAATATTGTGGAAGGCCTACCCAACTATGACTATCCCACTTTGAAAAATTTCGTCAGCCAGGGAAAGCTCGTAATTTCTGTTTTTCCTACTATCGGAATATACTATTTCACGTTTAACTGGAATATAAATACAACTATGATGCAGGATTTATTTGGATCACAATATCACATACCTTCACATTATTTTGCAAATGAATATGTAAGAAAAGCCTTTGCCTATTCATTCAATTATACAAATTACTTAAATAATATATTTGGAAACAATATATATGGTGAGCAATTTGGTTTTAGTTACGCTGGCGTAATACCAAAAGGCATGCCTGGATATGTACCTATCAATGATTTAAAAAATGTACCTTACTACAATCTAACCCTTGCGAAGCAATTCATGGAAGAATCTGGCCTTTATAATGTGAGCGTTAACATGCCCTTGATAGTATTTGCAGGTGATCCTATAGATTATGCTGCAGCTGGAATGTGGGCTCAAAGCATAGAACAAATGGACCCTAATATACAAATAACCCCTGAATATGTTTTAGGCAACCTTGTAATGGGTTATATGTATCCAAATGAAAATCCTATGCCTATTTATATGCTCACATGGTTCCCTGATTATCCTTATCCTTCAGATTACGTAAATTCACTTTTGCTTGAAGGAGGGTGGAATCCTCTTGGAAATTCATGGAACTATACTAATCTTCAAGCCTGGGGATATACAAATGAAGCGCAGCAATTTCAAAATATGACAAACTTAATTCTTAAAGCTGATAGTGAACCAAATGAAACCTTAGCACTACAATATTTTGATTACGCAGAACAATTAGCAATAAATTTAACCTTACTGGTATACACAGTTGATCTGAATGGAATATGGGTATACACACCAAATATACAGGGAATGGAATATCAACAAAATCCAATGTATGCAAGCGGTGGTGATCTTATATTCATATATCTTTCAAAATAATTTTTTCTATTTTTTATAAATTTTTAAATAATGATCTATATTTTCTATTACTATGGAAGACATTAGGTTATTGAGGGGAAGAACGTTTGATGGACAGAATATGATTGAAAATGCTGAAATAGGAATAAACATTAAATCTGGAATCATTGAATATGTAGATGAAATTAATGGAAAGAATAATTTAGATATAACCATACTCCCAGGCCTTATTGATACTCACATACATTTTTTTGGAAGTGAAAGTGATCAGTTAATTGACTGGGTTCTTACAGATAATGTTTTATTAACAATAAAATCCGTTTATGATGCAGAAGCTCTTCTTGATGCAGGTTTTACAACAGTAAGAACAATGGGTGATAAGGTATCTCTTGGAATGAGCAAAGCAGAAAAATTAAGAATATTGAAAGGCCCAAGAATTATATCTTCAGGTTATTCAATAGCCGAAACAGGTGGCAATGATGATCCTAAATTTTTATCTCATGAATTATCAAAGGAGTTTTCATATTCATACTACTGTGATAGCCCTTGGGAATGCAGAAAAGCTGTAAGGATGAACATTAGAAATGGTGCTGAATCTATTAAAGCATATTCATCGAGAAGCTTCGTTGGAGGTGGAAAGTTGAAGACAGAGCTAACAGTTGATGAATTGTCTGCAATCTCTGATGAAGCGCATGTAGCACATTTGAAAGCAGCAGCACATTCATATGGTCCTGATGCAATACAAAATTCTCTCGATGCAAATTTTGATAGTATTGAGCACGGTTTAGGCATAACTGAAGATCAAGCCGAATTCATGAAAAAGAAGGATATTTTCTACGTCCCGACTTTATCTGTATATAGAGCAAAAGTAAGTTCAAACCAGGAAAGGAATGAATTGGTAAAAAAACATTTTGAAAAGGATATAAGTATTGCCTTTAACGCTGGCGTTAAAATAGCCACAGGTACTGATTTTCTCGGAACGAGGAATGAACCCCACGGTTTAAATGCTTCAGAGATTATCTATCTATCTGAATTTACAGGAAACATTTATGCTCTTAAAGCAGCTACCTCTCTTGCAGCAGAATGTTTAGGTCTAAATAACATTGGATTCGTGAAAAAGGGTTTCCAAGCCGATATAATCTCAGTTAAGGGAGATCCTTTAAAGGAAATTACAAAGGTAAGGAGGGGAAATGTAATCTTCGTAATGAAAAAAGGGGAAATAATAAAAGATATTGAAAATTTAATAAAATAATTTTTTAATATTAATTGAATTATTTTGTTGTATTTTTCATGATCTTTTCTATGCCATCAGCTTGGTTTAACAAATCATTGTATATATTTTTATGATATTTCTTGAAATGTTCAAGTATCTCGCTATCTTTTACAGGTTTATCACAAATCATACATATTCTTTTATCCTGCCAGTTCCTTGTATAATATTTTTCAATGTACTGTGTAATTAAAATATCATTTTCCATTTTTCCACCTCTAATTATTCCATGAACATGAAATAAATTAACATATATTATTTTTCTTTATTTTGATTAATAAATTAATTATAAAATATATTTATATATTTAATTTTTTTTTAAGTTATTATTGCTGCATATGATTTCTTATATTTTCTGAATCATATTCCTTTGAATTAAAAATAATAACACTCCTTCCATAGGACATCTTAACATCATCTGTTAATGCCCAGACAATAGGAAATCTATATTTCATGCCTTTAAGATCTATTTTCTTACCTGTGTAATATACAATAAGGTTAATATATACATAATGGGCATCGATCCAACTCAATATGTCTTTGAATTCTAAGGGGAATTCATTATTTAAATTTTCAAGAGTGGGGTAGGAAAATAGATCATATATGTCCAAGGAGCCATTTTCGCTGACTATTAGATTTCCAACCATATTATTAAATGTCTTACAAGATTTGAGAATACCATAAACTATATCTAAAAATTCATTGAAGAATTTCAATTCGTAGCTTTTATTCACATCTACTACAATGAAAACATTTATATCCTTATTATCCAAGGTAAAATTTGATTGAGTATCTTCATAAAAATCAATTTCATCTTTTATTGAAAAATCCAAATAACTTTTTATTAAATCGTTCATTAGGTATTCCCAATCATCTCTTAATTCATGCTCAATTTTTTCCATTCTATATTCTTATTAATATCAGAAGATAATAAGTTTTTTGTAATTTTAATTTAAAATAAAATTTTTAAAAAAACTTATATATGTCTTATGCATATATGACATATGTCATATTAAAAGGTGGAGAAAATGGATGACGTAATCCAATGGATGAAAAACCACCATACTGAAGATCTTGAAAAATATTTAGATGATGATGATCTTTTCCCCCTTGTTATAGAAATATTTGATATTTTGCATGAATTTTATTTTGAAATAGAAGATGATTCAGAATAAATAAAAAAATTTATGATTTCTTAATTACATACATAATAGGTGATAATTATGCCTATTGTGCATGTTTATGTTTGGAACGATTTTTCAAATGATGCTAAGAAAAAAATTATAGAGGGAATAACAAACGTTTTTAAAAATATGGGCATACCTGCTGATGCTGTAGAAATTGTTATACATGATGATCCAAAAGAAAATTGGGGCATTGGTGGAGAGCAGGCAAGTGCTAAATTTAAGGAAAGAAATGTACCTTGAGAATTTTTGATGGAGATTTTTTTAAAATTTCTAGTAAATTATCATATATTTTATTCTGCCTATTGTGTTATTACCCATAAATGTATATCTTCTTTTACTTAGCTATTTTACTTACCATCTGTTCTGTATGAAATTTCATTACCAAAATTTTTAGGAACAAATTCGGCTCTAATCCCCACCTTTTCAAAGGTAGGATAGAGAGCCG
>JAGDXS010000004.1 GCA_023261755.1 Thermoplasmata archaeon
ATGGATGATGAGTGGAAAAACAACAAGGATAAGGTAATTGAATATTGTATAAATGATGCAATGCTAGCGCTCAAAATATTATTAAAAATAGATGTTCTTAGAAAATATCAAGATCTTTCCACAGTATCCAAATTACCTATGGATGATGTTATGAATTCTGGAGCTTCAACACTTATAGATTCAATATTAATAAGGGAAGCTGACAGGAATGGAATAGGAGTTCCATTGATGATGTCACAAGAGGAAGAAGAAAAAATTGAAGGTGGATATGTTCACACCATTGAACCTGGCTTATACCATTGGGTATGCGTTTTAGATTTCAAGTCAATGTACCCATCTATAATTATAAAATATAATATATGTTTTACAACAATAAATGAAAAGGGTACAATAGTAAGCCCATCAGGTGTAAAATTTTTATCTAAGGATGTAAAGGAAGGCCTTGTACCAAAAATACTTAGGACTCTTATGGCACAGAGGGATGAAATTAAAAATAAAATGAAAAAGACCCAGGATGAAAATGCAAAAAGATATTATAATGGTTTACAGCAGGCTATAAAAATTCTCATGAATTCATTTTATGGTGTTTTTGCATCCTCCTTTTATAGGTTCACGAATAAGGAGATTGGATCCAGTATTACAGCTTTTGCAAGGGAGACTGTAAAGAGTATAATTAAAGACCTTGAAGATAAAGGAATAAAGGTTGTATATGGAGATACGGACAGTGTGTTTTTCCTATCACCTAAGCAAAACCTGGAGGAGAGCATAAAATTTGGTAATGATATAGCTGAAGAAATTTCAAAAAAGGAAAATCTTGTATTTGAATTTCAGCAGATTCTTGAGCCATTTTTCTCCCATGGTGCTAAGAAAAGATATGTTGGAAAAGTGGTCTATCCAATTGAGGAGAGTGGACAAATTGTCGTTAGAGGATATGAAACTAGGAGAACGGACAGTTTTGATCTGCAGAGCGAAGTTCTTATGGAAATATTCCAATTAATATTGGATGGAAAACTGGAAGAAGCAAAAAGAAGATCTAAGGAAGTTATAGATCAAGTAAAAAAGGGGAATGTCCCCATAGAAAAACTTGTAATATCAAGATCAGTAAGAGACATAAAAGAATATAAAAATCCAGATTCCATGCCAAATGTTCAGGCAGCAAGGAAAATGCAGGAGCTAGGTTATGAATTTATTCCTGGTATGAAAGTATCATGGATTGTTGTAAATGATAGGAAGAGCCCGCAAGAGGTTGAACCTTTCATAAGTGGCAGACCCTTTACAAAAAGACCTGATTATGATTACTACGCAAGAAGGATAGCTGAAACATTATCCAGGATTACTGAGGTATTTGAACTTGACCAGAATGCCCTTATGACAGGAAAAAGGCAGACAACACTATTTGAAAATGAAAAAAAGAAATCAAAAAAAGGTACTTTAGAAGATTTTCTTTGAATTATTCAGATTGAAGCGCTTGCATTAATATTATTATATCTGATGCATCTTCAGCGCTATCGCTTATTTCATCTATTCTATGTATTATATTTTCTATTTGAAGTATTGTGAATATTTCAATATCCTTTTCCATTTTATGCAAATCTTTAAGCATTTTTATTTTAAGATCATCTATTTTTTTCTCATATTCATTAACTGAATGGCATACTTCGATTGTGTTTTTCTCCTCATTAAATAGATTTTTTACTGCATTATATAAAAGATCAGTTACTGTGATAATGTACTCAACGTAAGTTTTAAAATCAACATTTTTAAGGAAATTCACTCCAGGAAGAGGCATAGGCCTTATTGTAATTGCCCTTACTGTTTGAATAAGCTTTTCTATTACCCTTTCAATTTTCTCAGATAAAGTTATAAATATATATTTATCAGTAGGGAACAGATTACCCTTGTACATAATTATTTCATTTTCCTTTCCTATTGCACAAACTTCATCCCTTATTTTCTCTATATTTTGAGTAATTTCATCAATTTTTTTATAATCAAGATTTAAGAGTGCAATATAGATATCAGATAACAATTTTGATGCCTCACTAACTTTTTCAGCTTGAGCTAAATAGTTTTCAAAAATTTTTTGATCATTTTTCCTTTTGAACAATTTCATGTTTTGTGATATTTCTTATGAAAGAATAAATTTTTCTTTTATGAAAAAATTTCAAAGAAAAAATTATAATCACATATTAAGATACTAGGTCGCTGATTTCTAAATGGATCAAAAAGAGATATACAAAACACTGCGCGAAGTGATCATTGAAATTCTTAATCAAGAGGAGATGAGCATATCATCAATTTCAAAAAAACTCGAAAAACAAGGTTTTAGAATACACAGGCTAATACTCACAGGATATCTTCAGGCATTGAGAGATATGAACATTTTAAAAGAAAAAGAAATTCAACCCTCTAAAATATATACAGTAATGCGAATAGAGGAAAAGAATATTTATGAGGTCCTAAGCGAATATATTACAGATCATCAGGAAAGTGGAGACCTTTGCGTATATGTTTTGTACAAATTTTTCAAAAGGCCAATTCTAAAATGGGAAATTGATAGGTGTAATGCATCAAAGCCAGAGTTTGCAGAAAGGGTATATGGTGAAAGTAGGAAAGAAACAATAGATGTATTTGATGCACTTGGCATACCTATAAGCAAGAATATGCCAGCATATATACCAAAAAAGGAATATGTGAATGAATATATGGATATTATAACACAACTAGTAATAAAAACATTCAATTTACAAAAATATTCAATAAATAAGAAAACACAGTTAAAACTTGACGATTCTATGTAAGTATTCCATATCCTATTAGCCTCCACCTGTTTTGGATTCTCCTGCCTATGGCAATTCTTTGCTTTTCTTCAGCTATTACAGGGTACTTTAACGTAATATCTATAGAATCCGACCTTGCACTTTTAACTGTACCAACAGTCGTTGTAGTTCCAAGGCTGAGCATCAATGCTTCACCTGTTCTTATCCTATCCACTTTTATTTCCTCTGTGTGCCCAACAACATAATCGAGCAAGTGAATTTCAATGGTAAGGTCAGTTTTTAAATCTGGAAGAGTTCCTGGCTTTCCGGCCATTCTTCCTATAAGGCCATCAGCTTTTGTTAATGCAGGATCTAATTTAGTCCCAATGGCAACAAGACCACCAGGCCTAACCTCATCCCAACTTCTGCCCCCTGAATATAAAGAAACAATATCAGCATATATTGGTTCCCAAACAACTTTTCTCCCTTTAGTTATCTGAAATCCGGGTGAAATTTCTATTTCATCACCTACTTTGAATTTACCTTGTATAAGGGAACCGCCTATTACGCCACCCTGAAGTTTATCCGGAGGGGTACCAGGCTTGTTTATATCAAAAGATCTAGCAATGTACATCCTAGCAGGTTTTGAAGGATCGAATCGTGGTGTCTTTATTACTTTTTCTATTGCTTCTATCAGCACATCTATATTTGCATCATGGTGAGCGCTAACAGGAATGATTGGAGCATTTTCAGCTATTGTACCTTTAACAAATTCCTTAATTTCACTGTAATTTTCTTTAGCCCTTTCATCTGTAACAAGATCAATTTTATTCTGAACTATAACTATTTGTGAAACACCGACAATTTCTAACGCCTTAAGATGTTCTCTTGTTTGAGGTCTTGGACATTTTTGATTTGCTGCTACAAGTAGAAGTGCACCATTCATTATAGCTGCACCGGAGAGCATGGTGGCCATTAAAGTTTCATGGCCAGGTGAATCAACAAATGAAACAACCCTCTGCAATTCCAGATCACCATTACATTTCAAATTTGCAGAGGAAACATAACGTTTATTACCATTCTCATTACATATATAAAATGCCGCATCTGCATATCCAAGTTTTATGGAAACACCCCTTTTTATCTCTTCACTGTATGTATCTGTCCATGTACCTGTGAGTGCCTTAGTCAATGTGGTTTTACCATGATCAACATGACCAACCATGCCTATGTTTACTTCCGGCTGTCTTGGCATTTCAGTCATGCTTTTCCTTCTTGTATTTCTTTATCTTCAAGAGGTTTCTGACCATATTCAACAATCATAGTATTTATTTGAACTATTTCAGATGTGATTGTATTGCCCCTTAATAATTTTTTCTTTCTCATTCCTTTCCTTTTTGGGTGGAACCCAAAACCTTCCGCAAGAAGAACAGATTTGCGGACTCCACCAGGTATTGATGGAGACATGGGAAAACCATCCTTATCTGTACCGCCAGTAATTTTCATTTTATATCCATCTAACTGGAATATAGATCCATCAATAATATCTCCTATTTTTTTACCTATAAGTGCACTTGTATTTTGTTCCTCTACATCCCTCTGAAAAGTTTTTCCAGTTTTAGGATCCGAAATAACTACCTTGAATGATGCCATACTTTATAACCACCTTTTGCTTTATCTTATATAAGATCTAAATATTTTAACATTATGGATCAATCTTAAAGCGCATAATTTAGGACAATAAAATTTTCATAAACAATTATTAATTTAAAATTTGTAATTTCATTTGCATAAATATTTATGAAATTTATGTAATCTCCTGATCCTAATTTCTGATTGTGGTCTACATTAACAATTTTTAATGCTACATTTTCATTATTATACGTACCATTAATATATGTAAAATTTTTTAATTTATACACCGTACCTGATACCACAACCGAATTCATATTTGAAAACAATTCTACTTTAAATGGGACACTAATTGATCCCTCAGTAATGAAAACACTAACATTAGATCCGTTTTCATCAAGCATTGCTGAAAGATAATTTGATTCATTTATTCTAGGTGATAAATTCAAAATATTAATTGCATAAAAGAGAACTGAAATGGTTAAAATGAAAGTGATCATAATCATTAAAATGTTTCCAATTACATTATTGATACCCTTCTCCTGAAATATAGTATGCATAATTATTAATTAAAAAAACAATATAAATAATTTATGTTAATCTTTAAATATAGATATGTTTTTCCAGACATAACGGTGATGAAAATGAAAACTAAAATACCATATCCGGAAAATGAGCATATTTTGTCTTTTTCAAAGGGCTCTGAAGAAAGGGAGAAAGTAAAGGAGGAAATGGAAAAAATATTAAATTCATATGAAGAAATACCATTGATCATTGGTGGAAAAGAAATAAAGAGTGATGAAACAGGGAACTGTATATTGCCTCATGATAAAAATAGATCAATTGGAAAATATTATAAAGCAGGGAAGGAGGAGGCAGATCTTGCCATAGAAAAAGCACTTGAGGCTAGGGAAAAATGGTCTCATATGCCCTGGGAACATAGATTATCCATATTTTTAAAGGCCGCAGAATTGCTCTCTAAAAAATATAGATATATGGTTGACGCAGCAGTAATGCTAGTTCATTCTAAAAATGCTTATCAAGCGGAAATAGATGTGGCAGAGTTAATAGATTTTCTTAGATTCAATCCATATTACGCACAGGAAATTTATGAAGATCAACCATTCTCACCTTCAGGAACATTAAATAGGATGGAATATAGGCCACTAGAAGGTTTCGTTTTTGCCATTCCACCATTCAATTTCCTTTCAATAGATGGAAATCTCCCCTCGGCACCGGCCATGATGGGTAATGTTGTAATATGGAAACCACCTTCACAGGTTGTATATTCTAATTATCTCCTTTATAAAATATTCAAAGAGGCCGGATTACCAGACGGTGTGATAAATTTTCTTCCAGGTGATTCTTCAAAGATGGGTGATTATATTTTAAAAAATCCTAACCTGGCTGGTTTACATTTCACAGGGTCCACAATCACATTGCAGCATCTTTTCAGAGTGATAGGGGAAAATATACAAAATTATAAAGTATATCCTAGGATAGTTGGCGAAAGCGGTGGTAAGGATTTTGTTTTTGTTCACAATTCTGCAGATATAAAAGAAACTGAAGTTGCATTACTTAGAGGCGCTTTTGAATATCAGGGTCAGAAATGCTCAGCTGCATCAAGGGCATATGTTCCAAAATCTTTATGGGATAAAATATATAATG
Source organism: Thermoplasmata archaeon (assembly GCA_023261755.1). GTDB lineage: Archaea > Thermoplasmatota > Thermoplasmata > Thermoplasmatales > ARK-15 > ARK-15. The sequence continues at coordinate 6,060 of JAGDXS010000004.1, forward strand.
AGATTGAAAAAGACCTTAAAACTATAAAAATAGGAGCACCAACAGATTATTCTAATTTCATGAACGCTGTTATAGATTCATCATCTTTCAAAAAAATTTCTTATTATATTGACTTAGCTAAAAAATCCGAAAATGCAAAAATATTGTATGGTGGAAAATGTGATGATTCAGTGGGCTATTTTATCGAACCAACAATCATTCAAGTGAAAGACCCACAATTTATTACAATGCGTGATGAAATATTTGGGCCGGTATTATCCTTATATGTTTACGATGATGATAAATATGAAGAAACACTTGATATATGCAATAAAACATCCATATACGCATTGACGGGATCGATCTTTGCACGTGATAGAGATGCAATTATTACTGCAGAGAAAAAACTAAGGGATGCTGCGGGTAATTTCTATATCAATGATAAGCCTACAGGTGCTGTCGTAAACCAGCAACCATTTGGTGGAGCTCGTGCATCAGGAACAAATGACAAGGCAGGGAGCAAATGGAATCTTATAAGATGGGTAACACCAAGAGCAATAAAAGAAAATTTCAATCCTCCAATCGATTATAAATATCCATTTCTTGCATAATTTTTTTTAATGCAGGTGCCGGGATTTGAACCCGGGTCGAGAGCTTGGAAGGCTCTAGTGCTACCATGCTACACCACGCCTGCTTGAAACGATTATAGTAATATGATAAATAAATTTAACTGTGCCATTTAAAAATCAAAATCAGGATAATATTTCCCAAATCCGGGTTCAATTGTTTCCTCAAAATTATCCAAAACCTTTTCACCTCTGAGAAAAACAGTCCTTGGAAATATTCCATAAAGATTTTCGAACGGTGTCCATCCACATTTGTAATGCATATCCTTAGCCCTTATAATTTTAGAATCCGAAAGCCTTAAAACAATAAAATCGGCATCATAACCTTCCTTTATTCTACCCTTTGGTATATTCAAAAGCTTGCTTGGGTTTTCCATTGCAACTTTATTTATGATATTAAGTGATATTAAATCATCTTTGAATGCCTGAAATAGCAATGGAAGGGATGTTTCAACCCCTGGAAGACCCGATGGAGCTGTGCTGAAGTTTTCTTTTTCATCTATTGTGTGGGGTGAATGATCTGATGCAATTGCATCAATAAGACCTGAATTCAAATATTGAATCAATTTATCGGAAATAAATTTAGATCTAATTGGTGGATTTACTTTTCCTAATGCACCCAATGGCATTTCCTTGTTCAAAAAAATATGATGGGGTGTTACTTCTGTGGTGAAATTAAATGCATTTGATAATTCAACAGAATCTGGTGAACTCACATGCGCAATGTGGATATTTCCATTGAAATTATCACCTAAATATCTAACAGCCATTATCTCGCAAGTCTCTGGTCTAGCTTTATCATGGTCGTTTAAATTTTTTTCCTCAATATCTTTTTTTATACATTCATTGAATTCAGCATGCACTGTTACATGCTTTTTAATTTCTTTTAATATTTCAGGCAGAAGAAGATAATTTACAGGTCCTATGCCAGTGGTTTCGCTCATATATATTTTAAACGCAGTTACCTTCTCTTCTATTTCTTTGGGGACTTTATTGTGTAGAAGGAAAGCCAAGCCAAAGTCTACATAACTCTTAACCTTTGCCAGATTTAATTTTGAAATGAAATTTTCATATGTATTTGTTACAGGATTTGTATTAGGCATATCCATATAAAAAGTAACACCACCATGCAGGGCACTTAGGGACCCAGATTCAAAATCCTCTTTTTTCGTATATCCAGGTTCTCTAAAATGAACATGCATATCGACCATTGCAGGGAAAATTGTTCCCTCCTCAATGATAATTTTTTCTTCTCCACTTAATGACTTACCAATTTTTACTATTTTTCCATTTTCAATACCTAGTGAAAGATTTTTAATTTCATCATCAACATAAAATTTTCCTTCTATTATTTTCATTTCAGCACAACTCTTTTTATATTTCCTTCCGGTCTTTCTTCCTTAAAAATTTCAGCTTGAAATTTGAAAACTTTAACATTACTATTCTTCCAGCAACCTGGAGAGAGACCCGCCTTTATGCATGTTTGATCCAAAAATGTTTCTTGATCCATATTATATTCTGTTGCTACCTGTGGAAGCAAAAGCCCAGAATAAAATCCATATTCAACTATAAGACCATCCTTACCTATTTCGACGTTTTCCGGGATTTTAGCTTTAATTTCTTCAGGAACAGTTAAAAGAGAGACCTCAAATATGACTTTATCAAGTTCTTCCTTGTTCAGAGGTGAAAATCTTGGATCTTCAGTTGCAGCATAAATTGCACTTTTTATCAGAGCATCTTTTAAAGGCATTATTGGTTCGGGAAAACCTATGCAACCTCTAAGCTCATTATCCGGGTAAGAATTAATTGTTGTAAATACGCCAGATTTTTTTTCAAACTTTTCAGGAAATCTATAATTGCCCGTGTTTCCTTTAAATAAATAATTTTTAACCGCACTTCTTGCAGTTTTTACAGCAAATTCTCCCTCTTCATCAGTATAACTAAACCCCACGCTTATCACCCCAAATAATTTTATGAAGTTGAGGTAATACCCTTACATTGAGGCCATCCTTAAGAACCTTTTCAGCCAAATCCTTTAAATTTTTATTACCTTCAGGTTGAAGTATTATGTCACAATTAAATTCATAAGACTTCAATATATCTTTCATATAATTGTAATCAACATCATCCTCAATAACAAATTTTACATAATCCTTTGTACCTAGTAATTCTAAATTAGAAAAATCATTGAATTGACTCATTCCAGATGATGGAGTTTTTATATCCAAGTCAACTATTACATTTTCTTCACATGGTATATTTTCTATTGAAATTGAACCGTTTGTTTCTACTATGATTTTATATTCAAGTGATAGAAATTTATCAATTAATTTATAAATATCTTTTTGGAGAAGAGGTTCACCACCTGTAAGACAAACCCATTTGGTAGGGAAATCTTTGACATTTTCAATTATTTCGTCCATTGTCATTTCTTTACCTTCATCCCAAGCATATTTTGTATCACACCATTTACACCTGAGATTGCAGCCCGTAAATCTTACAAATGCCATAGGAACACCTATGTAAATACCTTCGCCCTGGATGGAAAAGAAAATTTCATTTACTTTCATTTTCACCACTTTTAATCTTTTTTCTCAAGTTTCTTTTCAATTAATCTTTCAAGCATCACCCTCATGTACTGAGCATCATGCTCAAGCAATGGTGAAACTGAAATAATAGTTGAATTGTATTCATGCTCAAGAATCGCTTCCGCTAAATATTCGAACCTTAAATCACCCTTTTTTATTGGTGCTAATCGCATTACATTTTCAGGTGAGTATTCAAGGCCGGCGAACTGCATATATATATGTTCAGGATAGAATTTCAAAACTTTTTCAATTATTTTGTTAAAATCTTCGGCAGAATTAATCATTCCACCGGTCCTTGCCACCAGTTTTGGAAAATTAATTATGGGAAAAACATTTTCAATTTTGTTTGATATATCTATTACTTCTTCAATCGACCCTGCCACCTGCCTCTTTCCTGAAGTTTCAAATCCAATGCTCATCTCTATACCCTGTCTTTTCAATCTATCCTTAATTTTTTTAACATTATCAGTAATCCTTTTCATTGCTTTTGGTGGATCAAAATTCCCATAGAGGCCAAGATTCGTAACAACCATTTTTGCGTCCAGTTCCTTTGCAATCAAAGATGACCATAGAAGATAATCAAGGCATTTGCTAGTAAAATCATCGTTAGATGTAAGATCCATATAGTTGGGTGAATGAACAGTTAAAAGAAGATCAAGTTCCTTTGCAACCTTTCCTAGATCTCTTAGCTCACCATATGATCTTGCCAAGTTCCATTGAAGGACCCTTACTATATCATTCTCCTCTATTTTGTGGTTAATACCAATGCTTCTGTAATCACCCTTTTCATCAACCCTAAGAATATCCACAATAATTTTACTTTCATCTTTGTTTGTAGGAATAACCTCTCTTGGATAGAGACCAACATCCTCTATGGCATCCATTTCTTGTACGTTTACTTTGAAAAATGGTATTTCCAGAGCATTCAATCCCATTTGATAAGTGTCTTCAATAGCATCCCTTAACATTCTTCCTTTTGATGAAAGAGGTATACCAGAAATACCAAACCTGAACATTTAAACACCTTT
>JAGDXS010000016.1 GCA_023261755.1 Thermoplasmata archaeon
AGCGTGGGGGACTGTGGATCCCCAGATTCGGGTTCAAATCCCGGCCCTGGCATTTCTCTTAAAATGGAGGATATAAAATGGTTAGAGAATCCAAAAAGTATGAAGAATTGAGAGGTTTCAGAACACTCTTTCCAGATGATTTATTAATTTACAAGTTCATTTCAGATAGTATTGAAGATGTTGTTAAAAAATGGGGATATTTGCCTATAGAGCCACCATCTTTAGAATATGGTGAAGTGCTCACAGCTAAGGGCGGCCTGAGCCCTGAACAGGCTAAGGAACTTTTTATCTTTAAGGACCATGATGATAGGTGGATAGGTCTAAGATTTGATCTCACTACACCAATTGCAAGGATTGTTGGCTATAATTATGAATCATTTGTTACAAAAATGCCCTTAAGATGGTACTATTTTTCAAAGATGTGGAGATACGAGAATGATCCTAAGAAGGGTAGATACAGGGAATTTTGGCAGTTTGGTATTGAGCTTATAGGATCATCATCACATCTTGCAGATGCAGAAACAATATCGATTGCAATTAAAAGTCTTTTATCCTTGGGATTCAAGCCAGAGCAAATAAAAATATTCATTTCTCACAGGGAAATTCTTTGGGGAATTATTTCAAATTTTATTGAAGATCAAGAAAAGATATTGGAAATAATAAGGCTTATAGATAAAAAGGATAAAATGACCATGGAGGAGATAATTTCAAAAATTAAAGAAATAGATGAAAATGAAGAATTAGAAAAAATCCTTAGTGAAATTCTTTCCCTGGAACCAATGGAATTTCAGAAATTATATGATAATTTTCTTGTTAAAATAAAAGATTTGAACGATAAAACTAAAAAAGCGGTGGAAAATCTTAATGATCTTTTCAATGATTTGAATATAATATTGAATGAATATGAAATGTCCTTTGTTCTATTTGATATGAGCATTGCCAGGGGTTTTGATTATTATACAGGAATAATTTATGAAGTTTACATTTATAAAAATAATAAGAGAGATGGAGGAAGCATACTTGGTGGTGGAAGATACGACAGATTAATAGACCTTTATGGAGGTCTTAACACCCCTTCAATTGGTTTTGCTTTAGGTGTAGATAGATGCGTTGAATCCATGAAGGAACTTGGAATAAAAATTGAGAATTTGAAAAACAGGCCCGATGCTCATATAATTGTTGATATATCAATTAATGAATATCTTAAATCTGCTTTTAAAATATCTGAAATTTTAAGAAATGAAGGCATTGTCTGCACAATTACCCTAAACAAATATTCAAGCTGGAGAAAAATGCTAAAGAGCGAGCTTGAATATGCAGATGCTAATAAAATACCATATACAATTATCATCGATGATAGCATAAAGCAAGGGAAAGTGATTTACAAGGATATGAATAAAAGATCCCAGGAAACTATTTTCATAGAAAATATTAAAAACATATTTAATTAGAAGCGGGCTCGAGGGGATTTGAACCCCCGACCATTCGGTTAAGAGCCGAACGCTCTACCGAGCTAAGCTACGAGCCCTAATACTTGAATGTACAATACCTTTAAAAAGATTTTCTTCTAAAAGAATTAAATACCCTTATAATATTGGAGTATTGATGATCTGTCCATTAGATTTCAGATACGGTAGAAATGTAGTAAAAAATATCTTTACAGAAGAGGAAAGATACAGAAAAATGGCAAAAGTGGAAGAGGCTTTGGCATATGCATATTTTAAAATAAATAAAATAAAAGAAGATGATTTTAAAAATATTAAGGATGCTTGTTTAAAATTAAATATAAATAGAGTAAAGGAAATTGAAAAGGAAACAAAGCATGATGTAATGGCAATGGTAAGGGCAATCACTGAATTAGCAGGTGAAAGTGGTAAGTATGTTCATTTGGGTGCAACATCCAATGATATAGTGGATACTGCAGTTTCACTGCAGCTTAAGGATTTTTATAGCATACTTGAAGAAGATATTACAAAATTAAAAATAGAATTAAAAAATCTTGCTTTAAAATACAAGGATACTATAATGCTAGGAAGAACACATGGACAGCATGCCTTGCCAATAACATTTGGATTAAAGATGGCGGTTTATCTTGCTGAAGTTAACAGGCACCATGAAAGAATAAAAGAATCCAGAAAGAGAGTACTTGTTGGCAAAATGATGGGTGCTGTGGGAACAGGCGCAGGTTTTTCTGGAAAAGCATTAGAAATAGAAAAATATACCATGGAATATCTTGGATTGGGAATAGAGGAGGGGCCAACTCAGATTATAGGTAGGGATAGGTATATTGAATATATGAGCATAATTTCTAATTTGGCAACAACATTAGAAAAAATTGCAACAGAGATAAGAAACCTTCAAAGACCGGAAATTAATGAAGTAAGTGAATATTTTGATATTGAAAAGCAGGTTGGATCAAGCACAATGGCACATAAAATGAATCCTATCACATCAGAAAATATATGCAGTCTTTCAAGAATAATAAGATCTTTTATTATTCCTACATACGAGAATAACATACTCTGGCACGAAAGGGATTTGACAAACAGTGCAGGTGAAAGGTTCACGATTCCACACGCTTCAGTATTAATAGATGATATAATGAATAAAATGGTATGGGTATTAAGCACATTAAAAGTAAATGAAAAAATTATGGAAAAGAATTTAGAGAGCGTAAAATACTTTATAATGGATGAGAGAATTATTTTAAAGTTAGTGGAAAAGGGCTTGGGAAGACAGGAGGCTCATGAATTGGTAAGGAAATATGCTATAAAATCCCAAACTGAAGGATTGGATTTTAAAAATATATTCCTTAGTGATGAGAAAATAAATAAATTAATTGATGCAAAGGAACTTGACGAAATTGTTGATCCCAAAAAATATTTAGGCGAATACGACAAGATCATTGATAGAATAATAGAATCATCTTTTAAAAAATAAAAAATTTATATTTCCACTGTAAGGCCCAGTTTATCTGTTATTTCTTTATATCTGTTCCTTATTGTTACTTCTGTGACTCCAGAAACCTCTGCAACTTCCCTCTGTGTTCTTCTTTCACCATTCATTACGGCAGCAATGTAAATTGCAGCAGCTGCAACACCTGTGGGCCCCCTTCCAGATGTGAGGCCTCTTTCTTCTGCTTCCTTTAGAATTTCAAGTGCTTTTTTCTTCACTTCACCTGAAAGGTTAAGTTTTGAACAAAATCTGTCAAGATAGTCCTCTGGCTTAGAAGGAAACAAATTTAATTTTAACGTCCTGCTCATGATCCTGAATGTTCTACCAATATCTTTTTTCTTTATTCTTGTTACTGCAGCTATTTCTTCAAGAGTTCTCGGTATATTTAACATCCTGCATGCTGCATAAATGGATGCTGCAACAACGCCTTCAATAGATCTGCCCCTTATCATGTTTTCTTTGACAGCTTTTCTGTAAATTACTGCAGCAGTTTCCCTAATATCCTTGGGAATGTTTAAATTCGAAGCCATCCTTTCCATTTCCTGCAGGGCCTGAGAAAGGTTCCTTTCTGCCGCATTTGAAACTTTAATCCTTCTCTGCCATTTTCTCAATCTGTATAATTGAGCTCTATTCCTTGTTGGAATATTTTTTCCATATGAATCCTTGTTCTTCCACGATATTTCAGTACTTAGACCCTTATCATGAATTGTATAAGTCATTGGAGCTCCAGTTCTAGCCCTTTCTTCCTTCTGCTCAGCATCAAATGCGCGCCAATCAGGTCCTTGATCTATGTAACTTTCATCAATAACAAGACCGCAATCTTGACAGATTAATTCTCCTCTATCATAATCCCTAACAAGGTGTGTTGAGCCACATTCTGGACATTTTTCAATTTCATCTATCCAAGCCTTTTTATCTTTTTTCTTATCATCTACCATATTTTTCACCTCTAAACAGATAACCACTAATCTTTCTTTCCCTGTCCAATTTTACTCTAAAGTACGGTGCATTTACTGGCCCAAAAATAGAAGATATTTTGCCAACATAATTACCCTGTGAATCAAAAACCTCTTCACCAACCCTTGGAGGTTGTAAAGATTTTGCAATTAAGGTATTTTTTCTGATATTTATGATGATCCCTAATTTTTTAAGATCCATTTTCACATTAATGATAATATTATATTATATTTAAAGGTTTCGAAAATCTATTATTATTAATTCAAAAAAGTTCACCAAAAAGTTAAATTAATCAATTTTCTTTAAGCATTAAACAGGGATGGTGTTTCATGACATTTGAAAACATAAAAGAGAGCATCAAAATTGGAAAAAAGAACTATGATATTTATAGAATTAGCAAATTGAAGGAATATGGTTATGATATTGAATCTTTACCATATTCATTAAAAATAATCCTTGAAAATGTAATAAGAAGGTATGATGAAAATATTGTCAAAAAAGAGCATATAGAAAATATAATTAAAAGAAAGGATTCAGAAATTCCATTTTTCCCTGAAAGAATCATTCTTCAGGATTATACGGGCATTCCAGTGGTACTGGATTTAATTGCAATGAGGAATGCATTGCAGAGAATAAGCAAAGATCCTGAAATGGTTAATCCTGTAATACCTGTTGAACTAGTCATAGATCATTCTGTCCAAGTGGACAAGTTTGGAACTGTTTATTCAATGAATGAGAACATGAAACTAGAATTTGAAAGGAACAGTGAAAGATATGCTGTTCTAAAGTGGGCAACAAAGAACTTTAAGAATTTTAGAGTAGTTCCACCTGGAAATGGTATAATTCATCAGGTGAATACAGAATATCTTTCATCCGTTGTAATGGAAAAGGATGGTATATTATTCCCTGAAACTTTGCTTGGAACGGATTCACACACAACAATGATAAATGGTCTAGGTGTAGTTGGCTGGGGTGTTGGCGGTCTCGAGGCAGAATCTGTTATTGTGGGAGAACCAACATACATAAGCGTCCCTCAGGTTGTTGGAGTAAAATTAATAGGTAAGCCAGGTCCAGGGATTACTTCAACAGATATCGTTTTAAGTATAACACAGATGCTTAGAGAAAAGAAAGTGGTAGGTAAATTTGTGGAGTTCTTCGGTCCCGGACTTAAAAGCCTTTCTCTTCAGGATAGATCAACAATTGCTAACATGGCACCAGAATATGGTGCCACAATGGGTTATTTCCCTGTTGACGAAACAACATTAAAATATCTTGAATTGACAGGTAGGGATAAAAATAAAATAAAGATAGTGGAAAAGTATCTTAAAGAGGAGGGCCTATTTTATAATGAAAACTCCAAAATAAATTACAATGAGATTATAGAATTTGATTTATCAAATGTGGAACCAAGTATTGCAGGGCCTAAGAATCCTGATGAAAGGATTCCATTAAGTAAAGCAAAGGAAACTCTCCATAAAATTGTTAAGGATTTGAATATGGAAAATAGAGAAAAATCGATCATAAAAATCAAGGATAATGATGTTGAATTTGGTAATTTTTCAGTTGTAATTGCAGCAATCACTAGCTGTACAAATACTTCAAATCCTTATGTTCTCATAGGTGCAGGCTTAATAGCAAAAAAGGCCGTTGAACTTGGTTTGAAGGTCAAGCCCTATGTTAAAACAAGCTTAGCTCCTGGTTCTGTTGTAGTAAGCGAATATTTAAAAAATGCAAATCTTTTACCATATTTGGAGGCATTAGGTTTCCACATAGTTGGTTATGGATGCACCACCTGCATAGGGAACAGCGGGCCTTTGATACCTGAGGTAGAGAAGGCAATAAAAGATCATGATTATTATACAGCAGCAATACTTAGCGGAAATAGAAACTTTGAGGGTAGGATAAATCCATTTGTTAAAGGTGCATTCATTGGTTCACCAATGCTCGTTGTAGCATATGCAATAGCGGGAAGGATTGATATAGATTTCAATTCTGAGCCTATAGCTATAGATCCAAATGGAAACCCTGTTTTCCTGAAGGATATATGGCCTGATGATCATGAAATAAGAAATCTTATTGAATCATCCATGAATCCAGAACTTTACAGGGAAAAATATTCAAAAGTTTTTGAAGGAAATGATCTATGGCAGAACTTGGAAATACCAAGCGGAAAGATGTACACATTTGATGAAAAATCAACATACATTAAGGAACCGCCTTGGTTTGAAAATTTTTCACTTAATGTAAATGGTATTGATGATATAACAAATGCGAGGGTTCTTGCAATATTTGGAGATAATATTACCACTGACCATATTTCACCTGCGGGAGTAATTTTGCCAGATATTTCTGTTCTAAAGAATGTGGATCTTAACAGGCCTGAAACATATAGGATGATTCCACCTGCTGCAATTTACTTGTTAAAGAAAGGTGTAAAGCCAGAGGATTTTAACACATATGGATCAAGAAGAGGTAACCATGAGGTGATGGTAAGGGGTGGATTTGCAAATGTTAAAATTAAGAATAAAATGGTGGATGTTCTGGGTGGATTTACAAAATATTATCCTCCAGGAGAATTGATGTCCATATTTGATGCATCAATGAAATATCAGAGCGCTAATGTTCCTCTCGTGATATTTGCTGGGAAAAGGTACGGTCAGGGAAGCAGTAGGGATTGGGCCGCAAAGGCAACAGCACTTCTAGGTGTTAAGGCAGTAATTGCAGAGAATTTTGAGAGAATACATAGGAGCAACCTCATTGACATGGGTGTAATTCCAATACAGATAGATTTCCCTGTTGATTCATTGAATTTGAAAGGTGATGAGATCATTGACATAATTGGATTAAAGGATCTGGCACCAAATAAAAAGGTAAGGATCATTGTAAACAAGGGAAAGGAATTTGAAGCCACATTAAGGTTAGATACGCATTCCGAAATAGAATATATCCTTCATGGAGGTATCTTGAATTACACATTAAGAAAAATGTCGACAAAACCATAAATTTTTTTCAAGAATTTTTAAATAATATGATTGTAATTTACCTACTGTAATGGAAAGAAATGAGATGAAGATACTCGAAACATTGTTCGATTCTTTGGACAATGGTATGAAAGTAGCGTTTATAGAGGGAGAAGAAGGGGTTGGAAAAACAGATTTTATACAAAAATTTTGTAGCAAAGTTTCAGAGGAATCCATCTGCACATATTCAAGCATAAAAGAGTTAAGGGATGATTTTCTTTATCAGCTAACAAACGATTTCATAAATAATATTAAGAAGAAGTTTCAGCCAGGAAGGCTAAGCATGATAGAATCACTAGGTAAAAATGTAAATGAGAATGAAAAATTTCTATTCTTTCTGAGTTTAATTTCATCTTTAACTAAAACTGTAATAATATTGGATGATATAGAATATGGTTCTGCATCATTGTTCAACATAATCATGTACATCTTAAAAAATCATCAGGATAAGAAAATTTTATTAGTTTTAACTTACAATCCATTAAGAGAAAATCCAAGTTTTAAAGAATTTTTATTGAGAATTGAGGAAATACCTGGTAAAATAATAAAAAAGTTTAGGCTTGAAAATTTCAACCTTAATGATGTAATTAATTTAATCGCAGACATGAATTATCAATTGCCAAAATATGTTATTGAAAAAATTTATGAATCTTCCAAAGGAAATTCAAAAAAAATCGTGCAAGTTTTAGAGTATTTGAAGATGAGCGGTCTTATAGATGAAAATAATTATTGGGTAGGATCTTTTGAGGAAATACCTAAAATAGAGCTTCCATCAATTAGGTCATATTTTTATTCTGTATACAATAAATTGAATGATGATGAAAAAAGGGTCCTTACTTCATGTTCAATAATAGGGCAAACATTTTCCATAGAAGAATTAATGGCTTTGGAAAATTTATCACAAAATGATTTGTATGCTATCTTAGACAAGTTCATACAAATTCATATATTGGAAGAATATGAAAATAATTTTAAGTTCAAGGAAATAGAATACAGGGAAATCATTTATAATGAAGAGATATCCAATATAAGGAGAAGATTTTTGCACAGGAAGCTTGCCGAGTATTATGAAAGTAAGAATGAAGATCCATACAAAATAGGAATGAACTATTTCTTGGCGGGAGAGGCTGAAAAGGCCATAAAATATTTGGAAATCGCAGGAATGAAATTTTATGATAAATGTAGATACAAGGAAGCTCTTGACATTTTTCTTAAAATATACGATATTGGAAAGAAAGAAAATTATGATCTAATAATTGGTGACTGTTATTTCAGGCTTGGGAATTTCAAAAATGCGAGGAATTATTATGAAAAAGCATTAGAAAAAAATAACATTGATGCAAAATTGAGATTGGCAGAGCTAGAATATACGTTAGGAAATATAAATGAAGCTGATAATCTTTTAAATGATATTAAAAATGCAAATTTAAATGATGAACAAATTTTCTATTTAAATTATCTTAAAGGATCAAATTTGGCAAGGAAATTTCTTCTGAAAGAATCACTTGATTATTATAATGAAGCACTAAAAACTGCACAGAAACTAAATAGAATTAATTATTTAGCATTAATATACAAACAGATTGGCATTTCATACTTTTATAATGGTGATTTTGAAAAGGCTGAAAATCTATTTAAAAAAAGCCTTGAATATTATGATCAAATTTCAGACTATGAAGGTATGGCAAGGATTTACAATAATCTGGCTCTCATTGAAGCTGGAAGGGATTTTGGAAAAACACTTGATTATTATGAACTTTCTTTAAGCTATGCAAATTTATCAGGCAATATATATTTATTGATAATATTACAGTATAATATGGCGCAGATTAATTTTTGGAATAGCAAAATTGACGAGGCCGAAAGGGGTATAAAAATTGCAAAGAACCTTTCTGAATTAATAAATGAAGTAGATGTAAGACATTCAATTCTGTCATTTTTAAGCGATGTGGAAAAGATAAAGGGTAATTTTACAAATTCCATTGAATATATAGATAGAGCTATTTCATTATCATCAAGGATAGGGTCCGATTTCTATACCTTTTCTTATATGCTAAAAAAATATGAATTATATTCAATAATTGGAAAAAATGTAAGTAATGAGGAAATAGAAAATGTTATAGAGAGTATTAAAAAAATAAATCCTGAGGTATACGAACCATACGCATTTGCAGCTTTGGGTAAAATAAACATTTACAATGGTAATTTTAAGGATGCATCTAAATATTTTGTAAACGTTTACGATAAGGCAATCAAACTTATTTCATTTTCAGATTATGTTGACATGATAGGAAATATACCATATATATTTGCATTGGAAAAAGATTTGGAAAATTTTAAAAAATACCTAAATGAATTAATTTCATTGTCAAAGAGATTGAATGGTGATATTTTGCATATAAAAATTTATACGCCATCGATTGATAAAAATGAGTTTAACAAACAAGAAAAATTCTTTCAGGAAAATAATTTAAAATTCCTGCTCTTGAAAATGTATATATGCTATTACATATTCAATGGAGATGAAAATATCAAAAATAAAATTATTGAACTTTCAAATGAACTTAATATTAGAAAGGATTTTATCACTAATTTATTAAAATGAATATATTTTTTAAGAATTAAAAAATTTAATATTCTATATCAATATACCCCTTTATGGAGGAAAAGGAATTATCTCTTACTCGGGAATTAAAATTAAGTGCTCTTTTTGTTTCCTCAGGCGGCTTTTTCCTCGATGGTTTTGATCTTACAATTATATCGTTTGCCATATTATCCATAAAGGATCAGATGAATCTCAATATATACCAAATAGGCATGGTAACATCTGCTGCTTTACTGGGTGCAGTATTTGGCGCACTAATTTTTGGATATCTTTCTGATAAAATGGGCAGAAAGGCACTAATGGGTATTGATCTCATATTTTTGTTTATTTTTGGAATAATATCGGCTATTTCAAATAATTTCATTATTCTCTTTATTTCAAGGCTTTTATTAGGCTTTGGCATAGGTGGTGATTATCCTTTAAGCAGTACACTTATTTCTGAATTTACTCCAGCCGAATCTAGGGGAAAGTATCAGGCAGCCGGGCTATCACTTTACTGGGTAGGAAACCTTGTTTCCGCAATTGTCACTATACCACTGCTCTCACTTGGAAATGATTGGTGGAGGTATCTTTTCTTAACTGGTGCTTTGTTAAGCATACCAATAATTACTTTAAGGATAAAAATGGCAGAATCACCAAGGTGGTTGATTTACAAAGGAAGGTTAGAAGTAAGCGATGAAAAATTAAGATACGCTCAAATTAAACATGCAAGTAAATATTCGGACCTTTTCAAGGGAAATTTACTAAAGCCAACAATTTTTGTAACATCCGTATGGTTTTTGTTTGATGTTGCAGCATACGGTATAGGCATGTATTATCCATATACAATAAAACAATTTGCCTTTTCATCTAATTATACCACAATATATGCTCTAATTTTAATATCAATTGCAGCTATACTTGCTGGTTATGTATTATCTCTATTCCTAATTGATTCATTAGGCAGAAAGAAACTTCTTTTACTTGGCCTGGGTTTAATGTCCATATTCCTCATACTAGGGGGATTTATTAAAATAACCGGAGAATGGCTAATAATATATTATATGAGCTTTGTATCCATTGAACAGTGGGCTGGCATTGTAACGCTCTTCTATCCAACAGAGCTTTTTCCAACAAGTATTAGAGCATCCGCCCAAGGGCTTGCTACATCAATATCAAGAATTGGAAGTGTTATAGGTACATTTTTCTTTCCTTCAATGATCGCTTTCCTAGGGTTCTCACATTCATTATTCACATTTGGCATATTATCTTCAATTGGTTTTGCAATAACAATTTTTCTTGCTAAAGAAACGAAAAAACAGACACTGGAGGAAACTTCTTACCAATTAAATTAACTAAAAAAGAAAATCTTTTAATCTCCTTTAACATTTTCAAATGTGTGGATTGATGGTTCGAAACTTAAATCCGCAATATGAATATGTTTAATGCACATGCAAGAGTGCTTTCGGAAGATCTTTTAAACGAAGAAATGAGAAGAATTGGCGTAGCGAAAGAGGGACAAGAAATAATGTACCCTAAAATGAAATTTTACATTCTAAAATTAGAAAATGTACCATTAAAAGATGCCATAATCTTAAAGCAGGAAGCATTGAGCTCAGGTATGGATTGCGCAGTTGCTTGGAACGTTGTTTCCCTAAAAGTTGAAAAAACTGATGCATTACTTTTTGGCACAAAAAAGCAATTTGATCATCTTACAAAAAAGATGTTCATACAGCCTTTCAATGGCAGGGAAATATCTGAGGAGATTCAGGAAGCTATAACAAACTTTGATTCCAACGATTACATATGGAAATTTTGCAATGATTCGTTGGATTTAAAAAATATAAGGATCATGGGCATATTGAATGTTACACCAGATTCATTTTCTGATGGTGGTAAATATTTTAAGAAAGAGGATGCAGTAAAGCACGCTAAATACATGATAGATAATGGTGCGGACATAATTGATGTTGGAGCTGAAAGCTCAAGGCCCGGTTCATTGCCAATATCAAAGGAAGAGGAATTATCAAGGTTAGACCCGATAATCGATGATCTAGTCTCATTACCAGTAGCAATTTCAGTGGATACATACAAACCAGAAGTTGCAGAATTTGTTCTCGAAAAAGGTGCAAAGATCATAAATGATATTTACAGTCTTGGTAAAGAGGGCATGCTTGAAATAATTAAAAGATACAACGCAGGTATAATCTTAATGCATATGAAAGGAGATCCATCAAATATGCAGGAAAATCCTGTATATGTTAATGTTGTTTCTGAAATAATCAATTTTCTAAGGGAAAAGGCATATTATGCTATTGGAAACGGAATAAAAAGGGATCAGATAGCGATTGATCCAGGTATAGGATTTGGAAAAAAGCTTGAACATAATGTTGCAATATTAAGGGAGCTTCAATCTTTTAAATCTCTTGGATTTCCAATTGTAATAGGTGTTTCCAGGAAGAGGTTTATAGGTGATATATTAAATAAAAATGTGAATGAAAGATTGGTAGGGTCAATTTCTGCAGCTCTATATGCTGCATTTAATGGTGCGAAGGTATTAAGGGTACATGATGTTAAGGAAACAAAAGAGGCATTGGAAATATTAGAGGCAATAAAATGATGAAATGTCCTGTATGCTTTGCTTCTCAGGAAAGCATTCCCAATGAAAAGGTTCATGTATGCCCATACTGTGATTCAATTTTAATACCATATGAGAATGGATACAGAACAGTTGATCAATTTCCTTGGTGGATAAAGAAGAATTTTGACCTAGGCAATAAGGTAGGTATTGTCATCACGGAAAAAAGAATATTATTTTTTAGTTATGGAAAAAATTGGATTTTAAATGATAAATATGTTCTTGAAAACAATATTGAAAATAATGCAGAAAAAAATGAAAAAGTAACATACATTTATGGATCTATACCAATTTTTACCCTTCCAGGGCAAAGTATATCCATCGTTGAAAATGAAGGTATTAAAATTTACCATCAGAAGGGTTTAGCAATCTTTAATCCCATTTAAGAAATCTTCCACCTTTTTTCTGAATTCTTCAAGATCACTCTCATTAATTATGAAATGGTCAGCCAAAGCAATTACATTTCCCAAGCCCCATGAAAGTTCTCTCCTCTCTCTTTCAACAAATTCTTCCCATGTTCTTGCATCATCCTTCCTTTTCCTTTTCATAATTCTTTCAAACCTTACCTGTTCTGATGATAGAATTGCAGTCACAATGATCCTGTTTTTGAGATTTTGTTTAAAAAAGTCTATTTCCTCCTTATTTCTAATTCCGTCTATTATGCACTTTTCACTTTTTATTTTATCCAGAGTTCTTTTTGCCCATATATCCATGCCATGTTTTTTTCTTTCTTCATTCGCTATCTGGCCCACATTTTTATCATTTAATTCTAGGCCTAATGATTCCGTGTATTCCCTTACAACATCACCCATGCTCACTACTTGAATTCCCATCTCCTTAGCTTTTTTTATGAATTCTTCCTTTCCTGCCCCGGGCATTCCAACTAAAAGTATTATCATTTAAATTCATAATAAAAATGAAATATTTTATTCCTTTGTTTAAAAAATTTTATTTAATATTGAAAATATATAGAAAAGATTTAAATATTGTTATGATCATATATAGATAGGTGATAGCATGCCAGATAATAAGAAAATATTAATATTAGTGATATCTATTTTTTTGATAGGATTATCTTTTTCAGGCATGGCAAGAGGTGATACAACACAGACATTTGTGATACTCGTGCATGGATATTCAATAACGGGAACAGAGGGATCTGATCAATGGCAAATGGGCGTAAACATCTACCAGCAGCTCGTGGATTCTGGATATATTGTAGGTGTAGTTCAATACTATGGTGAATTCCAGGTAAGTTATAGCAACGGTTATGTATTTTCAGATCCAAACTTTTATGGCACTTCAAACACACCTATTGAAAATATTGCACAGGAACTTGCATATTCTATAGAAAATTTGGCTAATACATATGGAAATGTGAATCTTGATATTGTAGCCCACAGCATGGGCGGTCTTGTTACAGCATACATGCTTGAAAATTATGTGTTACCAGTTAACTTGGAGAATGTGATTTATATAGCATCACCATTCAACGGCTCACCATTCGCAAATATTGCATCTTATCTTGGATTGGATATTATGGTTGGATACCAGGTTGATGAAATGCTTTCAGGATCATCATTTTTGTCAAATCTCCAAAATAACTATCAGAATATTATAAATAATTATGGTAGCACTACATTCATTGTGTATCAGGGTACATATGATCCATGGTGGGGATATTTATTCTTTAACAGCGATAATGATGGCGTTGTGAGCATTAATTCTGCAACATCAACATATTATGATTATCTTTACACCTTTCCGAACGATGTGCATACACAATGGCTTGACCAATTCACAGCATACGGAATAAGCTATTTTGAAGATCAGAGCGTAGCGAATCAGATAATTTATAACCTTGGGGGTAACTATTGAATTAGCCTCCGGCAACAGGGGGAAATATTGATACTATGTCATTATCTTCAAGCTTTGTATTCAAGTTATCTAAATAAATTACATTCTTACCATTTTTTAATATTATTACACCTTTTTTAAAGTTCTCACCCGAAAAAATTGAATCATGGAATTCTTTACCATACTTTCCTTCTATTATTTCTAGAAGCTCACCCACTGTTTTTGCATTTATATTCTCTTCCTGAACGCCAGTAATTTTTCTCAGTGTTGCGAAGTATTTAACGATCATAAAAAAAATTAAAGATCGAGGGATTTTAATTTTTCCTTTGTTGGTCTTCCTTCTTCATCCCATCCTCTTGCTTTGTAATAATCCTTCAAAAGAATATCTAAAGGTAGAACACTTCCTTTGTTAGGACCATCTGGCATTGGCTCCTTAGTCAACCTTGGTGGTAATGAATCATCATTTTTTGTAAAGCCTGCGTTTAGATCATATATTCTTTCAAGGTTCCATATTCTCTCTCCGGCAAGCATTATTTCCTCTGTTGTGTAATTAAAACCAGTTACTGCATTCAATAGATCCTTATAATCATCAGCCCCAAGGGCAAAGGATGTAAATAGGCATAATCCTGAAGAATCAATAACTGCAGTGAGGTCCTGGAACATTTTTGTATATGCTCCTTTTCCCTCTATTTTCAATGGATCAAGCTTTTCTGGCAAACCAAGGATCTCAGGTGAAATCATGTAACCTCTCACATGGCAGCCTCCACGATTGCTCGTAGCATATTCAAGACCATGGCCATAGGCACCCCTTGGATCATATGCAGGAAGTTCCTGCTTTTTTGCACTCATTGAAAATTCAGGATGGCCGTATGAGCTTGCTAATCTATACGATCCCTCAGCAAGTTTATTGCCGAAACCCTTCCTGAATGCAATCAATTCAGGTGCTTTCACAAGAGCTTCAGCATTTCCAAATTTAAGCTTAATTCCATCCAATTCTGAATCCTTTATAAACCCCTTTTCATACAATTCCATTGCTGCTGCAAGTGTGCCACCAAAAGAAATTGTATCAAGGCCATATTTATCGCAGTAGTAGTTTGCCTCTATTACCTTCTCAAAATCCTTTATATCAAGGTCAGCGCTCATGGTCCATAGCGATTCATATTCAGGGCCTTCACTATCAAGGTCATCAAGTTTTGTTATTCTTCCACATGCAATTGGGCATGCGAAGCAGGCTTTGTTTTTTATCAAGTATTTTTCTGACATAGATTCACCGCTCAATTCATTGGCATGTTCCCACTGCCCAAATTGGAAGTTCTTTGTTGGATAGAGGCCCTGTGAATTTATTATGTTTACAAGTACAGCTGTACCGTATGTTGGCAGACCCTGAGCAGTTACAGAATTTTCTTTAATCTTTTTTAGCTTATCCTTTAAAACATTTGTAAAACCAGATTTATCTGCAATCTGTATTTTACCAGTTCCCCTCACTGCTATTGCCTTTAATTTTTTAGAGCCCATTACAGCCCCAACGCCTGTCCTTCCCGCAGCCCTGTGCTTATCATTTATTATTGCAGCAAACCTCACAAGGTTTTCACCTGCTGGACCTATACATGCTACTTCTATTTTATCATCACCAAGTTCCTTATGTATCATGTCTGTAGTTTCATGAGTATCCTTTCCCCAAAGATGTGACGCATCCCTGAGCTCCACCTTTCCATCCTTTATAAATAAATATACTGGTCTATTTGCCTTTCCTTCAACAATTACCATATCAAAACCAGCAAATTTTAGTTCAGGACCGAAAAAACCACCAGAATTGCTTCCAGCTATGGCGTTATTTAAATATCCTTTTGTCACTACCATATACCTGCTTGCAGAAGGTGAAGGTGTTCCTGTTAATGGGCCTGTTGCAAAAATAATGGCATTTTTTTCATCCAGAGGATCTATTTTTGCATCCTTTACAATATCCATGTAATACTTTGTTGCTAGACCTCTACCGCCAATATATTTTCTGGCATAATTTTCATTTAATGGTTCAATATTAATTTCTTCATCTGTAAGATTTACTCTCAAAATTTTACCTGTATATCCTCCTATCATTTTATTATCACCATATAATCTATGCTATAATAAGATATAAATATTATTATGCTTTATTAAACATAACAAAAAAATACGATACATTTTAATACATAATATAATTTCCATTATTATGGATCAAGTAGCTAAACCATTACAGATATTACAGAATGCATTAAATAAAAATGTATTAGTATGCGTTAAAGGTAATAAGGAATACAGGGGTATTTTAACAGGATACGATCAACACATGAATTTAGTTTTAAAAAATGCTGAAGAGTTTTCTGATAACCAATCTAAGGGAACTTATCCAATAGTTGTGGTTAGAGGAGATAATGTAATATATATTTCTCCATCATAAGAATGAGGTGAATTGAAATGGGATCTGGCACCCCAGCAATGGGTAAAAAAAATAAAAATAAAACTCATATAGTTTGTAGAAGATGTGGTCATAAAACATACAATGTAAGGGAAAAGAGGTGCTCACACTGTGGATTTCCCGCACCCAGAATACGCCATTATTCCTGGGCAAAGAAAAAATGATCACTGTGGTGTAGTAGGATTTGCAGGGAAATCAAATGTATCTCTATACCTCTACTATTCATTAAGGGCATTACAGCATAGGGGCCAGGAATCCGCAGGTATTGCTGTTTTTAACAATAAGATTGTTGTTACAAGGGGCATGGGGTTAGTAAATGAAGTATTTTCAGTGGACTCACTTAAAAAATTGAACTCTAATATAGGTATAGGCCATGTGAGATATTCAACTGCAGGATCTTCTACAATAAATAATGCTCAACCCTTCCTAATACATGGATCAATGGGAGATATGGCAATTGGCCATAATGGTGAAATATCAAATGCACAGGACCTTAAGGAATTTTTGGAAGCCCAGGGAATCTCATTCAACACTGAATCTGATAGTGAAGTAATCATTAGATTACTTTCCTATAATATAAGCAGGATAGGTAATATCATAGAGGGAATTAAGAAAACCATGTCCATGCTAATAGGATCTTATTCCCTTGTTTTAATGATTAACAATAGACTTTTTGCAATTAGAGATCCATATGCAATTAGGCCGTTAATTTTTGGTGAAGCAGATGGTATATATGGAGTGGCCTCAGAAAGTGTAGCATTCGATGCATTAAATGGTAAAATTATAAGGGATCTTAATCCAGGTGAAATTTTAGAAATAACTGAAAATGGCCCCATTTCTTATGGTAATACAACAGAAAAGCACACCGCCCATTGCATGTTTGAATATGTTTACTTTGCAAGGGCAGACAGCATCATTGATGGTAAATCAGTCTACGAGGTAAGAAAAGAACTTGGAAAAACACTGGCAAGGGAAAGTCCTGTGGATGCGGATATAGTTGTTCCAGTTCCAGATTCTGGAAGAACACACGCTCTCGGTTATGCAGAAGAATCAGGCATACCATTTGTGGAGGGTTTAATGAAGAATAGGTATGTGGATAGGACATTCATAATACCTGATCAGATGGGAAGGATTCAGGAAATACAATTGAAATTGAACCCTGTTAAGGAAGTTATAAACAATAAAAGAATAGTTCTAGTTGACGATAGCATAGTAAGGGGAAATACAATGAAAAAGATTGTTAACCTGCTCAAGGCCTCTGGAGCAAGGGAAGTGCATGTTAGAATAGGATCACCTCCCATAGTTGCACCATGCTATTTGGGAATAGACATGAAAACAAGAAGTGAATTCATAGCTTCAGGAAAGAGCATCGAAGAGATTAGAAAGATAATTAATGCAGATTCACTTGCTTATATTAGCATTGACGGTCTCATTAAAGCAATAGGGTTTCCAAAGGAAGACTTATGCCTTGGTTGCCTTACAGGCATATATCCAGTTAAAATTAAAGGTGAAAAATTTAGGGATCAGCATTCACTTGATAGTTTTTGAAAAATTCTTTTTTGCCTTCTCAATGAAATCTTTGTTTTCTGATCCTCTGTAATAATCGATCCTTGCAGCTATGGCTATTTTTCCTGCCAAAATTCTTGCCCTTTTTCCCCTTTCTTTTGAAGAATGAACAAAAGGATGTTTAAATATTATTCCATGCTTCGGTCCTGGGACATTCTTTTTTCTTGAAATATAAAATGCTTTTCCTGCACCAAGTATTTGTATTCTCCCAGCAGGTGAATTTGCAAGATTTTTAATACCATTTGAAAGTAGAATAAGTTCAGCGCCAAGAATCGGGCCAGCAATGCTCTCTAAGTTAGGGTACTTAATTTTCATGACAGTTTCAATATAATTTTCAATGCCCTTTTTCAATGATTCAAGGTTCTTGTAAATTTTAATCATTTCAGAAATTATATTTTTATCATTATCCTCCATATTTAAATCATTCTCCAATATCTTTTTTAGATATTTATCTTCCTGATACAAAAATTTTGAATAGGGATCAAATACTTCATACCAGTCCTGCAAATGATTTTTATAATCGTTTATGATCTTTTCCAAAGAATGGTAAAACTTCACAGATTCCATGATCTTAAGCTCACTCTTATCAAATGAATTCAATAAATACTTTCCATAATTAATTAGAATTTTCTGGAATTTATCATCCATAATAGAAGTTTTTAATTCTATATCAGGTCCGTATTCATTTAAAAATTCACCTAAAAATGAAAAATCACCATTTCTTAAATTCTGAAAAATTTCTATTAATTTTTCCTCATTTTCAGGAAATTTTAAAATTTCAGATTTTCCATCTTTTATGCCTATTGCCCTATTCCAGTATATTTCAATCATACATTAAAAGCAATGATCTTAAAGATATGAAATTTTTCATGGATTTTTCCATACCTTTGGATATTTGCCCTTTTCCATTAAAACACTCAACATTTTTGCAATAGGTTCTTTACCCTCCTCTGGAAATTTAACTATTTTTGCAACAGCAATCAATTCATTATTTCTAGAGAAAATTGAAACAAGGTCATTGTTTTTCATTTTTCCTTCAACATGATCTATACCGTTCTTGTAAAGAGGCGCACCATTTGCAAGAGCTTCAACTGCAGTGTCCTTAACAATTATCTTTGGTAAAAATGAAACAATTTCATCACCAGGTCTTAATATCTTTAAAATATATTTTTCATTCCCTTCCTTGTAAAATTCTATTGCATCTTTAATATCCTGAAGTGTGTATGAATCATATTCAGAATAAGGGCCCGTTCTTGTCCTTCTTAGTTCAACCATGTTTCCACCAGTTCCTATTGCATCTCCAATGTCTACGCATAAGGTCCTTATGTATGTTCCAGATTCTGTGGAAGCCCTAAATAATATTTCTCTACCCTCAATTTCCAGAATTTCAAGAGAATGTACTGTTCTAATTCTTTGCTTTCTTGAGACAGCTGCCCTTACAGGTACTGTCTGGTATATCTGGCCTTGAAATTCAGAGAAAACCTTTCTTATTCTTTCCTCATCAGCATTAGCGTGAAGGTACATTAAAGCAACATATTCCTTATCCTGAAGATGTAAAATATTTATTATCTTCGTTGCCTTGTTAAGGCCTACAGGTAGAACCCCTGTTACATGTGGATCTAGCGTTCCTGCATGGCCCACCTTTTCTACTTGAAACATGTCCCTTACCCATGCACTCACCTGGTGGCTGGTAGGCCCGTATGGCTTATCCACCAAAACGAAACCAAACCTTTTTCTTTTTTCTATTTCGTCCATTTATTTACACTTTCCATTATCTTATCAACTATTGATTCTGGTGTTAGATTATCTGTATCCAATACAAGATCATATATGGAAAGGTCTCTGAAATCTATGCCATATATTTTTTTGTATCTATTAATTTCACTCTCTTCCCTCAATATTAGATTTTGCATTGATGTTTTTTCCCTTTTATTTATTCTTTCTAACCTTTTATCTCTACTAGCATTTAAAAATATTTTAAAAGCATCTATGCCATTCTTTTTTGCAAACCAGGCCGCAAGCCTTGAATCTATTACAAGATTTTCATCTCTTTTCATAATTTCAAGTATCCTCTCATCTATCTTTTTATCAAATGAATAGTCCTTTTCTGCCAGTTTAGAAAAATCTTCAACAGTCATGTTATGCTCCTTTGCCATGGATCTGAATATATCCCCGCTTGAAATTAAAGGATAATTCAATTTTTGTGAAACAATCCTCGCAACTGTCGTTTTTCCAGATCCTGGTGGACCGCTTATAATTATGATCATACTTTAACCTTTAATTTCCTGCAGCCTTTTTCTAAATTCATAAAGTTTGAATAGATAGGTTATAAAATAGCCCAATGGAAATGTAAAGAATGTGTAAAGTATTAACCAGTATGGAAACATGGATATGCCACCTGTAATATCTATACCACTTGGCCATGTCCAAGGCATTGCAAATACTCTCAAGGCACTCGGAATTGAATCAAGAAAGTAGTACAGCCAGGAGAATATGGCAATAACAATTATAAGGGTAACAACCATCGGTTTCATTTGATCCTGTGATATTTTCATCTGATCCATCATGAGTTTTGACTGAACTTTCTGGTATTTCTGTATTTTGCCCATATCCCTGTTCCTGTATGCATCTCTTATCTTTCTTGAAATGTACCTTGCCTTTTCCTGAACCCTTGCAACTTCGTACCAGTTTACAAAATAATGCCTTGCATACATATTTATTATTGTGAGTAAAAGACCCGCAAATATCATTGTAAGTACAGGAAATTTGCCTCCAAATCCTAGCAGGGGTGTGAAAACAAAACCTACACCTGTGGCTAGCGTATTCCTGAAATCTGGAAAGATGAATATCATCAAAATTACCATTAAAAAAATGAAATAAAGGCTTGTCATCGAGCCTGCAGGATTTGCCTGTTTTTGTTCAGCCATTTTTTATCATCCTGGATAGTAATTCTACAGCTTCATTAACTTTTCCTTCTTCATTTTTTATTATAACAACCGTAGCACCGGTGATTACTGAGCAGGCTGCTGCAAAATATCTATTCATGTTCTGATGCATTTCAATGCCCTTTGATCCTTCATCATCCCTGTACCTTGTTGAATCTTTTTTTCTCCTGTTCTCTATGTTCTCAGGATCAGCTTCTATCAATACAAGCATTGATGGCCTTATTGCCATCAATACCCATTCAGGCAGTCCGGGAAGAAAGCCAGATGGTGTTTTTATGCTCATATGAGTGTCAATAATAATGTTATCTAGAGTTCCTAGGTACTCTCCTGCCATTTTTTGCAATTCTCTCTGTTTCTCAGAGGGCAATTTCCTTATCTCATCCCTATTCTTTATACCTAATTCCTTTGCCTTTTCAAGCATTATGTCCCCGAAGTTCACCACCCTATAGTTTAAATTTTCACACACACCATTCATTATTGTGGATTTACCCACTCCAGGAACACCAGTTACTATAATTTTCATATTCATCCCTCGAAGAATTGCCTTATTACAGGATGCATTTCCATTAACTGCTCCCTACCCATTGCCTCGTAGAATTGTATTACTATACCTACAGTAAGCAAAACGCCTGTACCAGTGGTATTGCCTACAGTACCTATGAGGCCTGCAAATGCAGCCAAAGCTCCTACTGCAGCACCGCTGAATGTTGTAATTGGAGGAATGTATTTATTGAGGACACTCTCTATTACTTTTGGTTCTCTCCTAAAACCAGGAATCTGCATACCACTGCTCAAAATCTGCTTTGCAACAGATTCAGCATTCATGTTGGTTGTTTCAATCCAGAATTTTGCAAATAGAACGCTCATTCCTATCATAAAAAATGTAAAGGCTAATACATGAATAACAAATTGTAGTTCCGAATGACCTAGAAATGCTGAAGAATATGTAGAAGGTTCCATCAATGGAAGAAGCCATTGGCCAAGACCATTAATGTTGCTTAAATAATAAGCTAAACCACCTATGGGTGTGGAAGTCTGTATTCCGTACAATGCCGCCTGCGTAGAGTTTGGATAAACACCAAACCATGGGTCATGACCTAGGATTGGAACATGCGCCAAAGCTGGATTTGTCCAGAATATTAGCGACCACATGGTAATGTTTGCCATTAAAGCAGATGTTAATATTACAGGTATGTTTGATGCGTACAACAATTTAATAGGATATCTTCCCCTGGCACCTCTTACCCTTTCATGTGCAAGAGGAAGCTCAATTTTTGTACTCTCAGTCCAAGCAACAAGGAAGAAAACTATCAAAGTACCTATTAAAGCAACAATGCCATTTGGCATTCCAAATAAAACTGTCTCAATCCTTCCATTGTAAAGGTCTGCTGCAGAAAAATGCGTTAAAAGATAATATGTTCTTGGTATCGTTCCACTAGGTGGATTCAAAACTGATACAGGTTGAGTTGGCGTACCGGGTATCCAGTTAATTGTACCAGTTATCAATGCCTGCGATACACCTGCTGCAATGAATAAAGAAACTCCAGATCCAATGCCCCATTTACTCACAAGTTCATCCATCATAAAGAGCAAATATGAACCGAAGAATAACTGAAGAACAATAAACGTATCAGCAAGGAAAGTTCCATGCCCCGGCCAAACACCATTTAACATTGAAACGAATGATGAATCCGGTGTTAAATATCCAAATACCTGTGGAATTGCTTCCACAAATATCATTATAATTACAAGGAGTTTCTGAACCCCCTGGTAAAGGGACCTGTCCTCTTCATTGCCAAGATCCAGGTTAAGTAATTTCGCACCAACAAATAGTTGCATTATGATACTTGCAGTAACTATAGGCCCTATTCCCAAGTCAAGAATAGATCCTTCAGCTCCAGCCATTATTGCCCTGAAAGATGAGAATACATCCACCATGTTTGTTGTGTTCAGGCCATAAATGTATATATTTGTCATAACGAAGTAAAGAACAAGGATCAAACCTGTCCAGAATAATTTCTCCCTGAACCTAACATGCCTTTGAGGTTTCCTTATTACTGGAAGCCTTTCCACTAGAGGCAATAAACCGTACAACTTACTTTTTTTCGATCCTCTGTAGGAAGCAACAAGATATATTAAATAGAATAACGGCCCTACGAGTAGAATAAATATGAGAGTATCTATCCAATCCTTAATTAGGCCATTCCAAAAGGCCTGTATTGATAATACAGCGCCTGCTTGGTAAGCCTTGTAGGCATAAATGGTGAATAAAAAAATTATAAATAATACTATCCCTACTGACCTGTTCCTTGGAATTTCCTCATCTTCAGGCATTAAGTTCTACCCCACCGCCTGCTTCCTCTAGTTTTTTCTTTGCAATCTTTGATGCTTTAGCAACTTTGACAACCATTTTTTCTGAAACTTTTCCATCCCCAAGAAGCTTTGTTATATTGGCTTGAGATAAATCAACATACCATAGATCATTTTCTTTCTTGGCTATGCCCATATCAGCAAAGAATTGAAGATTCTCTTGCAAATCTACCAGATTAATTGGCACATCATCTCTTGAAGGATGGTGACTTGTGAAACCATGCCTGCCCCAGTGATCCCTGTAATATTTGTTCAGCCATATCCATTTATGTTTTCCAAGTCCAGCAAAGCCTTTGCCACCCTTCAGGCCATGACCTCTCCTTCCTTTCATGCCATGGCCATGCCTTCTATATCCTCTGAATTTTCTTCCTCTGCTGTAAGACATTTAAATCACCATCATTCTTTTTATTAATTTATTAATTTCCTTTTGCCTATAACCCAAATCCCCATTCTCCTTAACAGATCTTTTTGTATTTTTATAACCACCACGTGGAGGATTTAGTCTAAATATGGGTTTTATATCCGGAAGCTTAGAATAATTTACTTTCTTTTCAAGTATAGCATTTGCAAGATCTTCAAATGTTTCGAAATTTATTTTTTTAAGGTATTCAGCATCAATGGGTCTGTTTCCCATCAATCTACCTCTTTTTTTAAGCAATTCCACAAGCGTTTCCTTGTCTATTTCTCCCCAAGTTATATAATCCTTGGCCTTTTTTAACATTCCTTCTATATATTTATTTTTAGGAAGCAATACCAAATGGTTTACCCTTGTTAACCTTAGATATTTTAAAGTCATTGCAACATCCTTGTTTACGCCTGCCCTGCCCCTAATCCTGATCGCTGCGTACATTCGTTCCACCTCCTTTGTATATTGCAAGATTTAAAGTTATTTTTTCATTGAGCTTAACAACAGCTGTTTCCTTTAGGGCGTTATATGTTGCAATAGCATAATTCACCGTAGTTTTTGTATGCCCCTCTGTGAAGCCCCAGGCATCTTGAATGCCCGCCAACCTAAGAACATCTTTTGCCACATCTCCAACAGCGAGACCTACGCCCCTAGGTGCAGGTTTCAATATTACCCTTACAGATCCTGAAGATCCCTCTACCTTGAATGGCAATGAGTGTGGTCTGTTGCATCCGCATTCCCAGGAACCGCAGCCTCTCTTAATTTCAATCATATTCAATTTTGCATTGTCAATTGCCTTCTTTATAATAGGGCCTACTTCTTTTCCCTTTGCCCTTCCAATGCCAACAAAACCATCCTTGTTTCCTATTACAACTGTTACAGCAAATTTTGTTCTTCTTCCTGAATCAGTCATCCTCTGTACCATTTTGATGTCAACTACCTTCTCTTCAAGATTTGGTAAAAGGATATCCACTATCTCAGGCTCTTTTAATGGAAGCCTTGAAGCCAATGCTTCAGACATGCTTGTAATTTTACCCTCAAGAACAAGCTTTCCAAGCTTTGTTTTAGGTGTCCAGTTTTGAACTTCAGCCATGATCATACCTCCATCTTAGATTTAATTTCATCCATTTTGGATTCAATCTCTTCATGCAAATGCTTACCTTTTATTCTGTCCTCATCAGGTAGAATGTCTTCATTAAAAGGAATTTCTAAACCTGCATCCACAAGGCCCTTTAATGCAGCAAATACCCTGCCACCCTTTGTTGGTCTCTGCATGCCTATATCGAGCACAGCATTATCTATTTTATTTTTTATAGCTCTCTTTCCTGCTAAATATCCAGTTAGATAGGCAGCAGGTACAGTTTTAGTTGAAAATTCCCAACCCATTTTCTTTAGCTCTCTTGAATTTGCGCTTGCTATTATCTGGTCACCTTTTTCATTGTATAGTGCAATTTGAACTATTATATTGTTGGATGTTTTTCTAACAATAGCCCTTGGGCTACCTGACTTAAGCAAATTTAGCCTTTTTCTATAATCAGTTTTATTTTCCCTTCTTCTTCTGAATTTAACATGATATCTTGGACCTGAACTCATATCACTTCACCACTTCCTTTAAATGTATTAGGAGGTGAGCTCTGTTCTTGAACATGCCACCTTTAGCATACCTGTAATATTTTCTGTACGTTTTTTTATCTATTTTTCCATCCTTTTTGAGGTTTCTCAATTCCCTTCTTATGGCTCTTATTGTTTTTACCCATCTTCTTTTTCTTGGCAACCTTGCATATTTTGTGCCTTTTCTAGATCCCTGGCCATTCCTTAATCCCTTCTTTTTCTGAGCCATATTCTTTCTTATCCTTGACCTTGAGTTGCCCTTTTTGGGTAATTTTTTAATCAAACCCCTTTTTATTAAATTTCTAACATCGTCCCTTGTAATGGCCTCTGAAACATCATCTAATGCTTTTGGATCTATGTATATTCTTGAAACGCCACATTTCAATATTTTTGCGGCAAGATTCTTTTGAAATGAAACATCCATAACCTATTGCACCTCCCTGTAATTCAAAACCTTTAAGCCCAGTTCTCTTGCCCTGTTGTAAATCTCTTCTTTCTTTTTCCTTCCAACAGAAGATGCAATCCTTACAGCATCATTTTCAGGATTAAGTGATTCAAGCTCCTTAATATTATGAACAAGTACATCCCTATAACCTGAAGGGTGAAGATACCTTACAGCCTTAGGTCCCCTGTAGCCTGAATCTACAATAGGAGGCCTGTAACCACGGTGTTCCCTCATTTTAGAATGTTTACCCTTTGGTTTTCTCCAAGCATCGCCTAGCTTTTTATACCTGAACCATTCCTGTCTTCTGAATAGTGGCCTTCTTCTTGAAAGGTCGAGCTTCATTTTAAACTGTTTTAACATTGATGGATCCATTTTCCTCATCATTCATCACCCTTACTGATTATGTAAATACCATCCTGAAAAACCCTAGGGTCATAATTTTTAATTTTTGTAGCCCTCTCTATATTTGCTGCAGTCTGGCCTACCTCTTCTATATTTATTCCAGTTACGGTCACAATATCATTTTTCACTTCAACCTTAACATCTCCAAAGATCTCTGCCTTCCTGGGTGTTTTTTCTCCTAGGAAATTTTCTATTATTACCTCTTTTCCTTTTATGTTTACTTTCATCGGGAAGTGAGCATAAACTATTTTCAATTTGTATACATACCCTTCCTGGACACCTTTAATCATATTTCTTATATGTGCATTCCAGGTACCTGCCAGTGCAAGGTCTTTCCTATCGGGGAGAGAAACATTAATAATGATTTTGTTACCTTCCAAGGACATATGAACACGATCATCAAGGAATGTCCTTTTTAATTGACCCTTAGGTCCTCTTATTGTAAGGAGTCCATTAACTAGGGTTGCACTAACGCCTTGGGGAAGATCTATTTTATATTCCAATGTTTCAGTTATGGTCATTTTTTATCACCTCAATATACATAAGCGACAAGCTTTCCCCCCAAGCCATTTTTCTTTGCTTCTGAATGCGTCATAAGGCCTCTATTTGTTGAAATAATTATTATACCAAAATCTTGAGCAGGAAGATACCTTGATTCAAATTTTTCAATATCTTCCCTTTTAACTGAAAATCTAGGTTTTATGGAACCACAGCTATTTATTGCAGGCTGGAGCTTTACCTTGAAATAGCCCCCCTTCATGTTATCCACATATTCGAATTCTTTAATGTAATTATAATCTTGCATTATTTTTAGTATTCTACCTATTAACTTGCTTGCAGGTCTAATCTCTACCTCAAGCTTTCCAGTTTTTACCGAATTTTTTATTATGCTCAATGCATCACTGAGCGGATCATTTTGCATTTATTCATCACCTCAGGAATATTTTTTGAAACCAATATCATTAGCAACTTCTCTGAAGCATTGCCTGCAAAGGTGCAGGCCATATCTTCTTACTATGCCTCTCTTTCTTCCACATCTTTCACAGCCTTCAACTCTACCGTATTTTTTCTTTGGTCTTAGCTTTGGTTGTGCCATTTACTTCACCTCCAGAATTTCTATGCCAAAATTCTTTTTCATAAATTCAATTACCTCTTCTCTTTTTATTCTGTGCCTTTGTGGTATTTTTTTGAAGCCTATCTCTCTCTCCTGAACTCTCTGCCCTCCCTTTCTTTTGAATTTTACATTAACATCGAAGCCAAAGATGCCTATTTCTGGATCGTACTTTATATTTGGGAAACTTGTATAATCCCTTATGCCAAAACTCAAATTTCCATTAACATCAAATGAGTATTGGGGCAATTTTGAATTTTTAACCCAAAGGGCCTTCTTAAGGAATTCCTCAGCATCCTTCTTCCTAAGGGTAACCTTCGTGCCAATTGGTTGCCTTTTCCTTATGTTAAAATCCCTTATGGTAGTCTTTGCTATTGTTTCAACAGGCTTCCTTCCTGTGAGTATTTCAATTACTTTTTCAGCTTTCTTCAACTTTTCTCCGCCCTCTCCTACTCCAATATTTATGACTACCTTATCTATAACAATTTCCCTCATGGGGTTTTCACTGTTCATTTAAGTTCACCTCCGGAAGCTGGATTAAAGGTTTTATTACACCTACTGGAAATACATAACCCTTTTCTGTTTCAAATCCCTCTTTGAATTTAACCATATTTGGTGTAACTGCATTTACTATTTTGTAAGATTCAATTTTAGCTATTTTACCAACGTTCTTTCCACCTGTAATGAATGCAAAATTGTTTTCAGAAAGGGGTATGTGGTCTATTACCTTACCCGTGGAAAGATCTATTTTGAGTGAATCACCAGTATTGTAAATTTTCTCATTCAATATAATATTCCTTCCGTCATCAAGGTTGTACTGAAACTTCTTTCCCTTAAGAATCTGAATGTTCTCTATTCTTGATAATTTCCATGAAGCATCTTCACGTGGAATTTCAACAAGCCTAAGTTTTCCCTTTGTATCATAGAGGACCCTGTAATGTTTGTTCAAGTCCTCTATGGAAATTACATCCATAAAGCTAATTGGAAATTTATGATCTGTAACAACTCTACCGTTTACCTTGATTTTTCTCTGAGAAAGTATCTTTTTAACTTCCCAGAGCGTGTCTGAATAACCAAGGTAATCCCTTAATATTAGTGCCAACGCCAAACTATCATCATTTGAGTGTGGGCCAGCCCTTGGTTTTACTGAGAATTTATGCTCCTTTCTATGGATTTGCGTTACCTTGCTCAGGTTTAATCTCTTCAGATGTTTGCTCAACTTTCTCACCTTCCTCTTCTATTACCTTATTTTTTATTTTAGCTATATTCCTAATTTTTTCCAGCCTTACCTTATCAGATAGATCAAGTTTTGTGATCATAACATTTGAAGCATCTATCCATCTGGGTACCTGCTTCTTATCCGCCTTGTTTATTAATACACCTTCAATACTTATTTTCATTTTTTTAAGATCAACATTTGAAACTTTACCTTCAAACCCTTTGTAAAGGCCGCGCATAACCTTTACAGTATCTCCTTTCCTCACCTGCAGTGATCTTACTCCATACCTATTATAGAGATCCTTGCTTAAATGTGAGGAAATTATCTTTCTCCTTACATGCTTTGGAGCATTGTAAAGAGATTTTCTTACCTTTGTTGGTTTAACCATTTTATTCACCTCAAATTATGGAAGAAGCTATTGCAGCTATCCTTGGCCACCTTTCTGCAGCTTCCTTTGCAACTGGTCCTTTAATCTCAGTACCTTTTGTTTCACCTGTTTCTGTAACTATAACTGCTGCATTGTCTTCAAAGAAAACCATTGTTCCATCTGGTCTTCTGAATGGTCTTCTCTGCCTTATTATTACTGCCCTCATTACCTTCTTCCTGGTATCCGGTGTACCTCTTTTTACGCTTACTACAACAACATCGCCTACGCCTGCGGCAGGCTGCCTTTTCTTGGTGCTGTGGTATGCAAGAACTGTTATTATTTCAACTACCTTTGCACCAGTATTGTCAGCGCAATCTATTTCAGCACCCGTTGGCAGACCCCTTGTCTGTCTTCCAGCCAGAGCTTTCATTCTTCAGCACCTCCTAAGTTTTCGACGACTACGAATGAGACAGTTTTTGAAATTGGCCTGCATTCCATGAATCTTATCTTGTCCCCCTCTTTTACTTTGATGCAGTCTGGAACATGAACATGATATTTGCTCATTCTCTTCTCATATCTTTCATATTTTTTATTATAGTACAAATAATCCCTTCTTACTACAACTGTCCTTACCATTTTAGCACTGACCACTTTTCCCTCTATTATTTGACCCCTTACCTTCAATTCACCGTGGAAGGGGCAGTTGCGATCATTACATTCCGCTTCAGGTGCTTTAACATCAATTCCAATATTTTTCATTTTGAATCACCTTCTTGAAATCCTATCAATGGGTCTAAATTTTATCTCTTTACCGTAAACTATTTTACCATCGACAAGCATATTTATTGAATCCTTTGCTACCTTTATTTCCCTTTTGCCTTTTATTATGATCATATTTTTTGTTTCATCCATCACTTTTCCCTTAGCACCAACCAGTTGAGGATTTGAAGATTCTATTATTTCAATTTCCTTTCCAATTAAATTGACCCATGTCATAGATTAACACCTTTTTCTTTCAGGACAGTTTTAAGCCTTGCGATCTGTCTTCTCAGGGACTTTACTCTTCCTGGATTATGGGGTGCTCCTCCCATGGAAGATAAACCCCTCTCATTTAAAAGTTCAGAACCAAGCTCGTCCAGCTTTTTTATAAGTTCTTCATTGCTCATTGTCCTCAGTTGTTTTGCCTTTAGTTCCTTCATTTACAACATCCTCCTTAGGTTCAACTATTCCCACTTCATCAGGCAATTTTGCATCTGGTGGTAAAATTTTTACAGTAACACCTATTATTCCAGGTTTAGTTTTAGCCACGGCATAACCAACCCTTACAAGTTCCTTTGGCTTACCAGAGTATTTAATTTTACCTGCAGTTATCTTTTCTCTCTTTGCCCTGTCCCCACCTAGTTTTCCGCTTATAATTATCTGGGCACCCTTTGCTCCAGAATCCAAAATTCTTTTTAACGTTGAATGAGCTGCTCTTCTAAAATGCCATCCAGATTCAAGCGCAACTGCAAGTTTCTTTGCCATAATATTTGCATTCAAATTTGGATTTGGATCATCTTTTACTTCAATCTGTGGATTATCAATACCAAATTTTGTAGTCATCAAATCTGTAAGGTCCTTTATTTTTGACCCTTTCTTACCTATTATTAAGCCAGGTTTTTCAACTTGCAAAATAATTCTAGTACCCATAGGTGTTCTTTGAATATCTAAGCCTCCAAAACCTGCACTATCTGAGAATTTTTTAATGTATTCCTTTAAGAGTAACCTTTTTACATTTTCCTGTACAAACTTTTTCTCATCCATGTTTATGCCTCCTTAACTATTATTTCAAAATGCACCCTTTCCTTGTAGAATGGAGTGCTTCTTCCCTGGGCTCTTGGTATGTGCTTTTTTACAGTTATTCCTTTTTTAACAAGAATTGAATGAATGACCAAATTATCAACATCAAGGTCCTGGTTTTCAGCATTTGCTTCAACATTTGCAATTAGTTCAAGAATATATTTGGAAACTTTAACAGGGTACCTGCCAGGCCCCATACCTTTTCTATGGGATACAGAATCAAGATGGTTTTTAAAAGGAATTGCAGCCTTCTTTTCAACTACCTTTTCAAGATATTCCTTTGCATCTTGAAGTTTCATTCCTCTCAAGAACCTGCAGACTTCAATTGAATCTTTAACAGATACAGGTACATCTACAAGCCTTGCCTTTGCATGTTTTTTAGGAAGATCCTGAACAGTATATTTCATCATATTTTATCCCTCACTTCAACGGCACATATTTGGATGACCTGGTAGCTCCTACACCAGGGCTTGAGTGCTTAACCTCTTTTCTAGTTAGAACAAATTCACCTAAATAATGGCCAATCATTTCTGGTTTAATTTCAAATTCCTGGAATTCTTTACCATTATGAAGCTGAACTTTCTTACCAACAAACTGTGGTAAGATTACCATGTCCCTGACGTGAGTCTTTACTACCTCCACATCAGGATCGGATAATTCTTCAAATACCTTTGTCTGCTCACTATTCCATTCCCTTTTTAATGATCTTCTTACCCTTGAAGGCATTATTGGAATTAATTCATCTAACTTCATATTCATTAGTTCATCTAAAGAATATCCTCTGTAGGTGAACTCCTTTGCCCTTTCCAAGGCCAATTTCTGTGATTTCCTTCTTTTTCTTCTTGCACTTTTTTCTGATGTTACCATCTTTTTTGCCATTCAAATCACCTCTTCTTTCTCTTAGGAGCAAACCTTCCTACTTTTCTTCCTGGCGGTGCATTCTTTGATACTGTGCTTGGCCTTCCTATATGCTGATGGTTTCCACCACCATGTGGATGGTTCACAGCATTCATCGCAACGCCTCTAACTGTGTACGGCTTTTTAGCCCTGCTCTGCAATGCGTGAATCTTATTTCCGGCCTTTAGGAATGGTTTATCCGTTCTACCAGATCCAGATACAACACCTATAACGGCTCTGCACCTTGGATCTATTAATTTAAATTTACCTGATGGAAGCTGAACAGTTGCCATTTCTCCATGTGATACTATTGTTGCATATGTTCCAGCTGCCCTTACAAGCTTGCCACCATCCTTTGGCTGCAATTCTATATTGTGAATAGGTATACCTTCTGGTATACTACCCAATGGTAAAATATTTCCATCCTTAATGGGTGCATTAGGGCCAATATCTATTTTTTCACCAATTGTCAATCCTGACGGTGCAAGCATGTAATAATAATCTTCGCCTATTTTTACTACTGCCACTGGAGAAGTATGGCTTGGATCATTCATAATATCCAAAATAATACCTTCTCCATTCTCTATCTTAGGATGTATTATATCCGCTACATATCTATGGGATGGAGCCCTGTAAACAGCTGTACCCGACCCGCGCCTTCTTGATCTAATCCTCTTTCCCATTTTTATTCACCTCAGAATACTCCCATTCTAGTTGCAATTTCATCAGCACTATATCCTTGCTTCAACTTTACCAATGCTTTTTTACCTTCCTTCGTATATACAATATTAATATTCTCTACCTTTACATTGAATATTTTTTCAATTGCCCATTTTATTTCCTTTTTTGTTGCATTTCTGTGTACTATAAATGTTAATTTATTCTCCTTTTCAATCATGAACATTGCTTTTTCTGTTATGTAAGGTTTTACAATTATATCATATTCATTCATAGTATCCACCCTCTTACTTCTTCTAAAGCATTTTCAGAAAATACAGTCAACCTTCCAGGATTTGCTCCAGGGGCTAAGATTTCCGTATTAATTTCATTTGGAGTAATAACCTCAACGCCTGGCAGATTCTTGAATGATTTCTCTACCTTTTCCTTATTTTTTACAACTATTAGAATGCTCTTAGGAGTGTAATATTTCCTTCCCCTGAGCTTTCCCTTGCCTGCCCTAATTTTTGTGCCATTTTTTGCCCTTTTAATATCGCCGTCTAAACCAAGTTTTTCAATGAACTTAAGTGCGTCTTCCAAATTGTCAATACTTTCCAGGGCATTTTCAACAACAACAGGTAATGTTAAATCATTCTTGAATACATGGCCCCTATTCTTTACCATTTCTTTGTTTGATGTCATGGATAATGCTGATAACTTTGAAAGAAGCTTCTCTTTTTTGTTTATTTTTCTGTACCAGATGCGCTGTGTCGTAGGAGCGAAGGCTGTTCTACCTCCTACCATGTTATTCATTATTACACCTCTATCCCCATCTGGGCGCCTCATTACCCTTGCCCTTCCATGGTTCGGGCCCCAGTTATGGCCTACCCTCCTTAGACCTGCAGTTGGGGAAACACCATACGGTTGCCTTGAATTTGATTGGAATGCATGAATTACCTTTTTTATAATATCAGGTCTGTATGGATATTCAAATGCTTTTGGGAGATTTATTTGGGATTTTACATTTCCTTCAAGATCATACAAATTTACCTTCATTTTTTATACCCCCTGCTTCGAATTTCTAGAAACATAAACAAGCTTTATTTCATTCTCTTCAATGTTAACATCTGTAGGTCTTATTGGATCCCTGAACCTGATCAATCTTTTTGTTGTACCAGGTATTGATCCATGCACAAGGATGTATGGATTTCTTACAAGGCCGTAATTAAGAAAGCCACCCTCAGGATTAACATCCTCTTTAGGTTTGTTATTTTCAACGTTCACAAATTTAATAATTCTTTTATTATATTCCGTTCTTTGCTGATTTCCCAACTGGCCAGCCATGGGTACAGTAAACATTATCCAGTTAGGATGCCATGGGCCCAGTGTTCCTATCATCCTCCTGTGCTTTCTATTTTTTCTTGGAAGAAGCTTTACACCAAACCTTTTTATATGTCCTTGAAAGCCCTTTCCCTTTGTTACCGCTATAACATCAACAAGCTTACCTGGTGAAGAAAAATCCTTAAAAGTTATTTCTTTACCAAGTTTTCCAAGGGCATAATCAATGCGCTGTTCTATAGTACCACCACCAACTCTCATTTCCATGATTTCAGGTTTCTTCTTTGGAACACCTGTTACCTTGGAAGGCTTAGTATAAACTATCAATCTAACTTCGTCAATATCAGATTTATTGAGCTTTTCAATTTTTTCTTTTTGATCTTTTTTTGGTATTGATATAATTCTTGAAAGCTCCTTTTCAAGGTTATTTGACCATATTTCACTATAGACCTGAAGGCCGTATGTACTCTTCCTGTAGAACCTTATACCGGCCACGCCAAGTGGTGGTACCTCAACAACCGTTACAGGTATGCTTATTTCTTGACCAGCTGTTTCACTCTTTTTTCTCCAATCTACCATTAAAACATGTGTCATTCCAACTTTGTAACCAGCAAAACCTTGTACTTTAGGTCCTTCATCTATTTCCGGCCAGCTGTCCACATGTGGTACCAAACTTTTAGCTCTTCTCCTTGGATAATAGGCCATAGAGCCATGCCTCGAATGATGCGGTGTCGCCATATTTTTTTCCTCCAGTTTTTATTTCTTTCTCCTACCCGTGACACTTACTTAGTGCCCAAAAGCAAGTTCAGGCACTGAGAACGGGATCCATCATGGATTTTCCCTCTGTGTCTGGGTAAGATACTCCTTAAGGTAAAAAACAAGAATTCAGACATATATAAAAATGTTACCTTTTTATATTGTAAAAGCACAGATTTTTATACTATTATAATATATGATAATCTATGGGGAATGAAAATTTATCTCCATTGGAAAAATTGGAACTTTTGTTACCAGGGTTCAAGTTTTACAAATCAATGGATCTTATTAGGCAAGATGATGCTCTAGTTAGGTATGCATTAAAAAATAATTTGGAAAAATTGAGAGAGCTCATAGAACTTAAGGAGGAGGAAATTGCATCGAAGAATCCTATGGATGATAGAATACATGGATATGAATCATTACTTGTTTTATTAAGAT
Organism: Thermoplasmata archaeon; assembly: GCA_023261755.1. Classification (GTDB taxonomy): domain Archaea; phylum Thermoplasmatota; class Thermoplasmata; order Thermoplasmatales; family ARK-15; genus ARK-15. Next base: position 34,837 of record JAGDXS010000016.1, read on the forward strand.
CTTTTATACAGGAAATATTTGCAGCACAAAGTGGAATGTATATAATCTATTCAAGGTACAAAATAGATGAAAATGATCTTAAAAATATATTAAACCATGATTATTCATTAATATCAAATTCAAAGGATATATTGAATAACTTTAATAGGATGGATATTGAAAGTATAATTGAAAATATAAGAAATCTTAGAAAGACATTTTTAGAAAGGGAAAAATATTTTAACCCAGAAAATATTAGATAAATAAGGAGGTAAAAATGGCAACTTCTGTAGTTTTTAGAACAGTCGTTAGAACTCTACTTGAAAATGGCCAGGATGTTATGGCTCCAGGAGTTATGGTATGGCGTGATCATAACGTGGATATCAGAACAAGATCAAGATTAATTGTTGAATCTAATCAAAAGGCCATTGTTAGAATACAGGGGCAAATTACACAGGTTTTTGAACCAGGATTTTATGATTTGAGTACTCCAAACACTCCTGTTGCTAATTTCTTCTCTAGGCTGGGATACGGAGGTAATGTTCCTTGGACTGTGGAAGCAATATTCTTTTCACTTTCTAGGTTCGAGGCAAGAACAAATGGTGTTTCTCAGACATCAGAATTAATTCCTCTAATATATCAGGTGGCATACTATTTCCAGATCACTGACCCTGTTAAATTAATACAGGCAGTCCAGCTTAACGGGGCCTTTTATACAGTAAATGATCTTTCAGTTTATGTATCACCCATTATAGATCAGGCAGTGTCACAGGTATTGAATGCAGTATCAATAAAAGATTTGTATTCAAACCTGCAGAAAATAAGTGAAAGTGTATCTGCATCTCTTAGAAGCATTCTGAATGAATTAGGTATAAATTTGATAATAAGCAGGGTCATTAGAATTGAACCTGAAGATGAAACAATGAGAAGGATAGTTCAATTAACAGGCATGGGCATAGATATGAATACAGCAATAAGGGCTAGATTATCAGAAATAATGGCATTGAAATCTGATCCTGCTGCAACGAATATGTTTTTAGGAACACCTTATTTCAATATGTATATTCTTCCAATGGGACAGAGTCCTCAGGTACAGGCTGTTCAACAAAGTACTGATAATAAACAGAAAAAACAGCCTTAACAAAAATTTATATATCAGAAAAATTAGCAATAGACAATGAAATGCATAATATGCGGAAAAAGGGAAGCATTAGTTGGCGGTATGTGCCCTGAATGCTTCCTAGAAAGTAAAAAGTTCGTAAATCCACCCAAAAAGGTTGAATTATCTATATGCCCAAGATGCGGTGCTATAAAATTGGGTAATAACTGGAATTACGATTTGAATAGGGATAAGGGAATTGATAAGATCATTTTAAAGGAAACTTCATTAGAGGATGATAGGGTGAATTTCACATTCTCCTGGAAAATTATAGAGAACCAGAATTTATTGGAATTAATTTATAATATAAAATTTAATGAATCTGAGAAAAGTGAAATGTATCAAGTTCCATTAATTATTAAGATTCAAACCTGTCCAAGGTGCAGTAAATTCTCTGGTGATTATTTTGAATCAATATTGCAGATTAGATCATCGAGAAAGCTCACTAGATCCGAATTGGATGATATAAAAGATTTTGTTTTAAAAACTATTGAAAGGGAGATGCTAAAAAATCCAGAATTGTATATCTTGAAACAAGAATTTAAAGATAGTGGATTTGATCTTTATCTGAGTGCAAATAACAGTGCAAAAATAATATCAAAAAAAATTTCTGAACGGTATGGAGCAACTGTTAAAGAATCACCACAGTTAGCGGGAGTAAAGGATGGTGAAAAATTCTATAGGGTTACATATTCAGTGAGAATGCCAGATTATGCTGAAGGTGATTTTATTAAATTGAAAAATGAAAGGTTCAAAATACTTGCAATAAAAAAGGGGCAGATTAAGGTAAGGAACATAGAAAATGGGAATATAGGAAGCATTACTCAAAAGGATTTCATAGATAAGGAATATTCCATTTTTGCACGAAAAGATGATGTTGAAAATGCCATAGTTCTTTATGAAAAAAACAATGAGATAGCTATCATGGAGACTAAAAATTACGCTACAACTATTGTAAAAAAACCACCATTTAATGTATCAAAAGAGGTACTGATCATTAAGGATGGAGAAAATGTTTTCATAGTCGATAATAAAATTTAATAAATTAATCAATATGTAAGAAATGTGATTTCAAAGGCAATCAAGGTAGAATTAAGGTATCTTAATGAAACTCTTAATTTTTTAAAAGAAAAAGGAATTCTGAATAGAAATTTAAAAATAAGAAAAGATGGCAATATTGCATATATACCTGTATTAAATGAAATAGAAGGAATGGAAACATTAGAAATGGATTTTGAAACAATAGAAAAAATTAAATCCTACAGGGAATTTTTAAATTTATCAAAAGAAATAATAGATGAATTGCCTAAATCTTACGATATTATAGGTGATATTATAATAATAAAATTGAAGAATGATTTTTTAAAGTATTCAAATGAAATAGGTGAAGCATTATTGAAATTTCATAAAAACATGAAAACTGTTGCACTGGACTTAGGTGTTCAGGGTGAACTAAGGATAAGAAATCTTAAGGTTATAGCGGGGGACGGTTTAGATACAATTCACAAAGAAAATGGAATAAGGATTTTTGTTAACCCTGGTGAATCATATTTTTCACCAAGACTTGCAAGTGAAAGAATGAGGGTATTAAATAAAGTAAAAGATGGTGAAACAATCATAGATATGTTCTGCGGTGTTGGACCATTTTCAATTCTCATAGGAAAAAATAGAAATGTGAAAATATATGCTATAGACAAAAATGAAAAAGCAATAGGATATTTAAAAAAATCAATTGAAATCAATAAAATAAACAATGTTTTTCCCATAGCTGGTGACGTAAAAGAAAAAATAGATGAATTGCCTTTGGCAGATAGAATAATTATGGATCTTCCCTTCTATTCAATGAATTTCCTTGACCTTGCGTTAAAAAAATCCAAGAAGGGAGGTATTATTCATATTTATGTTATCACAGAAAATGAAGATGAAATATTAGAACAGTTTAAAACTAAGTTTAATATTATGGAAAAAGGCATAGTTCATGGATATTCGCCAAAGGAGAATCTGTTTTATTTCGATTTGCAGGTGAAGTAGATGAATATACCAGTTTTCAGGGATATAATTTCATTTAAAAAATTTTCCAGAGATGTTAAACTTTTGATATTATCTTCACTTGTTTTAAGTTTCAACATGGGTTTCATGTATGTTGATTTTCCTGTTTATTTGAGCCAGGTAGGTTACAATGCTTACATAATAGGAATTATTCTTTCATTGCCAACACTCGTTGGAGCATTGCTCATGATTCCAATGGGATCACTATCAGATAGATATGCTAGAAAAAAATTCATTCTCATATCAAGGGCATTTTCTCTCATTGGAGGAATCATTTATTTTTTTACTTACCAATTTTATATGATCATTATAGCTGGAATTCTACAGGGCATTGCTTTTGCAAATGTATCATCAAGCTATAATGCCCTGCTAGCTGAAAAAACGGACGCAGGGAACAGGAATGTTATATTTGCATCAAACAGCTTCATTTCTGGTATTTTTATGGCTGTGGGAATGATCATAGGCGGTTTGCCACCCTACATCGAAGAAATTTACCATTTAAATATTTTTAACTCATACAGATATCTTTTTTTAATGGGTATTTTAGGATATATCATATCAACAGTTCTTATCTTCTACGTTCATGAGGATTATAAAGGATCTAAAAAAGTGAGATTGGTTCCGGAAAAATCCAAAAAAATAATAATAAAATTATCTGTACTCGGTTTAATTGGTTTAGGTGCAGGCGTTATTGTAAGATTATTTCCTTACTGGTTCTACCTTAAATATGGAATAAATGTGAACGTTCTGGGACCAATATTTGCTATTTCTCAAATCGTTACAGCATTTGCCACCATGGCATCTCCATGGATAGCTACAAAGATGGGAGAAATAAAAACGATAGTTTTTACGGAAGCAGCCTCTGTAATTATTTTAATTACAATGCCTCTTCTTCCATTTTATTATTTGGCAGGGTTGTTTTTAATAACAAGGAATGCCCTAATGAACATGTCTGGACCCATAATGACAAGCTTTACCATGAGTATCATACCCCCAGAGGAAAGAGCACTTGGATCCGCAATTATACAATTTTTTGATGCAATTCCAAGGTCATTTGGCCCGGCACTCGGTGGTTATTTCATTTACCTTGGTTATTTGGATCTACCTTTTTATTTCACAGGTTTATTATATTCAATATCAATAATAATGTTTTATCTATTCTTTAAAAACGTAAAAATAAAAAGATCATGATTTTTTTAAATCAATCTTTTTCATGGACAGTATCTTGTCCTCTTCCTCATAATCCTTGTAACCAATTATTTCATAGAATCTTTCCCTAGACATTAATTTATCAATGAATGATGTTTGTGATTCTTTTTCCTTAAGCTCTGAATATATGTTTTCCATGGTGAGTAAAGATGCCCTGAATGCAGTTAATGGAAAAATAATTATTTTGTACCCCATTTCTCCAAGCTCCTTGGCACTCAATAAAGGGCTTTTACCAAATTCTGTCATATTTGCAAGAAGAGGTGAAACTTGCTTTGCATATTCAATAAATTCATCCCTTGTTTGAAGTGCTTCAATAAAGATCATGTCAGCGCCTGCTTCAAGGTATAATTTTCCCCTTCTTACTGCACCTTCAAACCCTTCAACAGCTCTTGCATCTGTCCTTGCTATGATCATAAAATCTGGATTTTTTCTTGCTTCAGTGGCAGCTATTATCTTTTTTACCATTTCCTCTTCAGGAATTAATTTTTTGCCTGGAAGATGGCCGCATTTCTTTGGAAGTTCCTGGTCTTCAATGTGGATTGCTGCAGCTCCATTGGATTCCATGGCCCTTACTGTTCTTATTACATTTATTGTTTCACCAAAACCTGTGTCAACATCAACTATTATGGGCAATTTTGAAATTGAAACTATTTTTTTAAGATCAGAAATCACCTCGTCCATTGTTGTAACTGAGAGATCTGGTAAGCCCATTACACCTGCAACACCAGATCCTGAAAGATAACCTGCCTGAAATCCTGCCCTTTCAGCAATGATTGCTGAAATGCCATTGAAAACGCCCGGGGCCATTACATATTTTTGTTTCAAAAGATCCCTCAAGCCTTTTGGGCCCAAATTAACATTATCTCTTAGCCTTGACATTGTTCACCACATCTAAAAATTCTTTTACACTTATTTTTTCTAGCCTCTTTCCAGCATTTAAGATTTCTCTTGCTTGATCTTCATCATTCATTATTTTTGTCCCTTTTTTCAAAAGGTCATCCCAGTCATAGGGTGATTTGAAATGTCCCTTTGGAAAGAGAACTTCCTCATTGTACTTCCCCATATCAGTTATTACTGAAATCTTCACCGGAAGATATTCAGGATACATTTTATCATATTCAGGGTTAATATTAACTTTCATTTTATCTATCAAATCAAGAATCTTTCTATCTTCCAGTTTTTCTTTTGTATATGATAATAGATTAGGCTCACCATACAACAATGTGTAAGCTATGATATACGGCATGCTATGGTCAGCTGTTTCCTTTGTTTTAGGTCTCAATTTCTCAGGGTCCTTGACTATTATTTTATAGGCAACAGAGAATGTTTCAACATCTATACTCTCAATCCTGTTTCCTTTCATTTTGTTATGGATCTTCAATGCGGCATCCACAGCGCTCATTGCATGGTATTCCACAGGATAATTTTTTATCATTGTTTTTAGGACCCTATTTTCTTCAAGGTTAAGATCAAATTCACCAGATACCTGTTTGAAAAATCCCATCTCACCTTCAAATATGGGTCCAGGACCTGTGAAACCGTTCTCCGCAAGCATGGTAGCGAAAACGCTGTTTCTGGTTGCATTTGCAGCTGTGCAACCTTTCCACATGCTCAGTTCACCTGCCCTGGTTTGCCTTAAACTAATATTATTGTTTATTGCAAGGTTCAAAGCATTTACAAATTTTTTATTATCAAGAGTATTCAGAGCAGCTAAACCAGCTGCAGATGAAATTGAAATATACGTAACATGGTCCCATCCCCTGTCCCTTATTGAAACAGCATCAGAAAGAGCACCAACTACTTGATATGCAACATAAATTGCTTTTATAGCATCAATACCATTTTTTTCCTTTGCATGTGAATATGCAATGATCGGAGGTATATTATCAGAAGGATGCAAAGCTTCTTTGCTGAGATATGTATCATTATAATCTAGATATCTTGTCATGCATCCATTCAAGAAAGTTACAACATCAACCGAACCCTTTTTGTTGTAAAAATAAACAACTGAATTGAGTTTTCCTTTGCTTGGCAATAACGTATCCAAGGATATTTTAACAGGCTCAGCCTTTCTTGCCCCGTATGATACATAAATGGAATCAACTACCCTCTTTTTTATTTCATCCATCGTCTTTGTATCAATTTCCTTTTCCATAGAATCAGAAGCAAATTCATAAATTTTATCTGCTAGGGTCATAATATGCACCTACCTTTTTTTTGATGTTTTTTCATCATTATGAATTAAATGAATTCCTGTTTATTATTTTTTCTTTCATTAATTTTCAAAATTTTTTAAGGCATGGAAAAAAGCTCAAGAAAAATATTTATAAAATTAATCATTAACCTAAGAAAAGGTGATTAAATGGAAGTAGAATTTTGCATTTCATGTGGTAAGGGTCTGGTGGAAGAAGGATCCGTAATATTTAAATGTCCAAATTGCGGTGAGTACACCATTGGTAGATGCAGGAATTGCAGGGAAATGGGTGTAAAATATAAATGCCCAAAATGCGGTTTTGAAGGCCCATAGGTGATTAAAATGGGCGAAGTGGGCATTATTTACAAGATTCTTCCTAGGGACCTTGAAATTGATGTTAATGATTTGAGTAAAAGAATAGAAGAAAATTTAAAAAATATTTGTAATGTTAAAGGTGTTCAGATAAAACCTATAGCCTTCGGTCTTCAAGCAATATTAATGTTTGTTTCAATAAAGGATGAAGGTAATGCATCAGAAATAGTTGAACAAAAAATAAGGGAAGTGGAGGGTGTAGGAGAAATAGATATTGAGGAAATGAGCCTTCTATAATTTTTTTATTTAAATTAAATAAGAGATAAGCAAAGGAACGAGTACTGTTGCATCACCTTCTACAGTGATGTGGTTCGCCTTTGGTTTTATTTTTCCCCATGAAATGGCTTCCCTTGTTCTAGCTCCTGATAGGGATCCATCCCATTCAACAGCAGTTGTTATATAAACAGCATAATCTAGGCCACCCCTGAACTGGTTCCACCAAATTGTATGGTGCTTTGAAATTCCGCCGCCAAGCATGAGAGCACCGGTCTTTTTTGCTGTAAAAACAATATCGGAGAGCATATGCTCATCCTGAAACATATTTATTCCAAAGTTTCTGTTCATTTCCCAGAATGTCCAGAGTTGTGAGCCAACTGCACCATCAGTGATTCCAGGAACAATTATTGGTATTTTATTTTTATATGCCCAGTAAAGTATGGAATCCTTTTTGTTTATAAATTTTCCAAGTTCCCATATTAATTCATATGTGCTCCACTGTTTGATTTCAATGTTTGAAAGGAATTCCTGCATCTTTTCTTCTATTATTTTTCCATAGTTATCTCTTGGAATTATTACGTTTCCGAGCCTGTATATGCCTTTTTTGCTCAATTCAATATCGTCCATTTCAAAGGCACCGTGATAATATTCACTGAATGACCTTGCAATGTCATGATCCAAAGTACCGCAAGTGGTGATCACAACATCAAATAATTTTTTTTCAATCGCCTGTCTAATCGGGCCTCTTAAACCCGTTGATATGATATCAGCTGGAAAGGAGAAAAATTTTACAGTTCCCTTATCATCCTCCATTTTTTTAAGCATCTGTGCTGCATCGGCCAGCTTCTTAGCTGTAAAGCCACCCGATGTTGAAAAATATTTAATGAGATCTACTACTTTCAAATCACTGCTTACTGAAATATCCTGAACTTTTTTCATAATGTTCACCCTATTTTGTTTATCATTTCCTGTAATTCTGGATGGTTATTAAAATGCTTTCTTACAGGTTCAAGAATTTCAATGAGAATTTCAGATATGTTTTCCTTAAGGTCTAAAGGATGAATTTCCCTTTTTGAATAAAATTCTTCCAACTCTTTGTAATTTTTTACTATTATATCGCCACCATACTTTTTTTCTATTTTAATTTCATTCTTGTAGTAAGGGAATATAATATATCTATAAATATCAAGAATGGGGTTATTTTCAACATCACCCTCAGGGCAAAATGCTCCCTTTATTTTTGATTTTATCTTTTCTGGTGAATCCGTCACGAATATTGCACTGTCTGCTTTACTCTTGCTCATCTTTGAAGTAAAATCCATCCTATTTCCTCCCTTGAGGCCTGTCAACAATGGAGTGTGAATTGCGACTGGCTTTTTAAATCCCAATTTTGGTGCAAGTTCTCTTGCAAGCATATGCGCATGCCTTTGATCCATACCACCCAGTGCAATATCTAAATCCATGTGAAAAATGTCCGTTACCTGCATAAAAGGATAGATAATTTTTGATGAATCAAGATCCATGTCGGTATCCTTTCTGCCCATAATGTCCATGGCCCTCCTTACCCTGTTGAGAGTGGTATTTTTTGCTACCTTTATTATCTTTTCCCAATATTGTTTGGAATCAACAAGGTCATCGGCATAAACAAAATCCACACTTTCTGGAACACCAATAGCAAGGAATGATTGTTTCATAATTTCTGCAGATAACCTAATCTTTTCCATATCCCCGCCAAATTTATCATTTATATATGCGTGCCAGTCAGCCAATAAAATGCGCATATTAATTCCTGATTCAACAAGGTCTTTAACCTTGTTACCGCAAATAAGGCCGGTTCCAAGGTGAACAAGCCCAGAAGGTTCAAAGCCTATGTACCCTTTTAAATTTTTACCTTCAAGCGATTTTAAATCTTCCAAGGTCACTATTTCTTCAGCATTCTTAATCACTTTTTCTATATTCATCTGTTATGTTAATTTTTAACAAATATAAAAATTATTTGAATTCAGAACCACTGATCAATACTTTTCTGTGATCTTACTTTTTTAAAAGCTTTAAGTTTTTCTATTGCTGATATTACCCTTTCTTCAGAAAAATCGTGAAGGTTTACCATAAAATTGATAAGTTCCTTTTCATTCACATCCTTCCATTCAAGTATGTAATTATCTGTAACATCAGGCTTCAAGAAAATTTTTCTAATAATATCATAATTTTGTATTTCAATTTTCAATGATTCCATTACTTTTTCCAAAGATCCATAAGTTTTTATATATTTTAATGCTTTTTTGGGGCCAATGTTTTTAACGCCCTCATTAAAGTCTGTTCCAATTAGAATACCTATGTCTATCAATTGCTCTCTTGATATTTCCAATTTGTTCAGAACAGAATTGAGTTCAATAATTTCAGGCTTTATTTCTTTGTAAATGTTCTTCCTTGGTATTTTTCTTTTTCCAGTTATTGTTAAATTTCTTATCAATTTTGGTGCGCCAAAAAGTAAAGAATCAAAATCCTGCGATGCAGATGCATAAACAGACCCTTTCATAGCCATGTATGCTGCCTGGGCTTCACCTTCACTCGGTGCCTGTACCCAGGGTATACCCATAAATGTGAGCAACTGTTTTGATTCTTCAACCATGTCTTTTGTTAATTTACTGGATTGCTGTGACATCACCCTTGCTTTTTCCATGTCACCTGATTCAAGTGCCTCTTTCCATTCCTGTTCAGCCTTTTCCCTTCTTTCTATTCTTTCTACAATTGTTCTACCTTTTAACTCAGGAGGCTTTCCATCAAAAATAAATGCAGGTTTAATACCTAATTCTATTATGTTTACTGTTCTGTAAAATAATCCAGAAAGGTGTGAAGTAATTCTTCCATTTTTGTCCATTAATGGTGTGCCGTCAGATTGCCTTATAATGCTCAAAAATTGGTATAATGTATTATAACCATCTATTGCAATACTTTTGCCTTTTAATTCCTCAAATTCTATCTCCTTCGATTCAACAATGTCTGAAATATCTACACCCATTTATTCAACCTCCCTTAAACCATCATCCAATATAATAAAATTTGCTGATTTCCCAACATTTATTGATCTATGTTTTTCCAATATGGCAGTTCTTAAATCATCTTTTTTCTCCAATCTTATTATTGTTTTTATTGCGGGATTGATGTAAAAACCACCAACATCCTTCATCTTATCATCTCTGAAACTGTAATATACTCTAGATGTTATAATTACAACCATATTATTATTTTTTGCCATTTCCTCTAAAAGACCCAATTGTTTGGATAATGATGCAATTAGATCATTTTTATTTAATTCTAGGCCATAATATTCAGTGAATGAATCTATTACAATTATTTTTATCTCTTTATCCATACTTACTAGATTGTAAATGTTTCTTAACCTTTCCTCCTGATCCAAAAAACTCTTTGGATTGTAAAAAATAATTTTTTTAGCTAATTCTTTATCACCATTTGTCATCTTGTATAGCCTTTCGGGAGAAACTTTTTCTGTATCCAAAAAGACCGTTTTATTACCTTTTCTTGCCTGGTATATTGAAAAATACAAAACAAAATTTGTTTTTCCTGTACCAGGCTCGCCATAAATTTCTGTTATTGAACCTACCTCTATACCACCTTTTAACATTTTATCTATTGAAAGGATTCCGGTTTCCAATCTTTCTACCATTTCAATATTAATAAATATTTTTGGGTAAATAAACCTTTAATAATTGATCAATATTTGGAATTTAAATGATAAAGATAGTTGGAGTGGCACATGTAATTAATTTAAGAAATAAGATATATGCATTGATGGATTATGAAATGCCAGATGCAGTTGCTTTGGAGTTGGACCAATATAGGTTAAATGCACTTTTGAATAAAGTTCACGAAAGCAAAGGAATCTCCATGTTCAATATACTCGGAATAATTCAAAAAAGAATTGCAAGCTTTCAAAACGTTTCTCCAGGTGAAGAAATGCTTGCGGCTTATGAAAAGGCCTCTTTACTCAATAAACCAGTTTTTTTAATTGATATGGACATTAAGCAAACTTATTATAAATACAAAAAAGAGGTAAGGTTAATTGAAAAAATAAAATTATTCTTTTCAATATTTTTTTCATTCATTCCGAGAAAATCAAGTTCAATATCTTTGGAAGAAGTTTTACAGAATGAATCTAAATTTATAGAAGGTTTTAGAAAAAGTTATCCATCATTTGTTAAGGTTCTTCTTGATGACAGGGAAGAATACATGGCAAGGAATCTTGCCAATTTGGAAAAGTATGGAAAAGTGCTTGCATTCGTAGGTGATGGTCATTTAAATGGTCTTAAGAAAAGATTGCCAGATGCTGAAACTATCCCACTGAAAACCTTTTTGGAACTCAATTTACCAAACAATGAATTCAGGATGACAATAAAATTATGAAAAATTTAATAATATAATTGCATTGAGCATTTTGGTGATAAATCATGCCCATTAAACTTGAGGAAGTTAGGTACGGAACAGATCTTATAAAAAGAGGATTTGCCAAGATGCAGAAAGGGGGCGTGATAATGGATGTTGTTAATGCCGAGCAGGCAAAGATAGCTGAGGAAGCAGGTGCCGTTGCAGTAATGGCATTAGAAAAGGTACCCGCTGATATTAGAGCGGCGGGAGGTGTAGCAAGAATGGCAGATCCTGTAAAAATTCAAGAAATTATGGATGCAGTATCAATACCCGTTATGGCTAAGGTCAGGATAGGCCATATTTCTGAAGCAAGAGCTCTTGAAGCAATGGAAGTGGATATGATTGATGAGAGTGAGGTTCTAACACCGGCAGATCCATTTTTCCATATAGATAAAAGAGAATTTGTTGTTCCTTTCGTATGTGGTGCTAGAAATTTAGGTGAAGCAGTAAGGAGGATATGGGAAGGGGCTGCAATGATAAGAACAAAGGGAGAGGCAGGAACAGGGAATGTTATAGAGGCAGTTAGGCACATTCACCTTGTAAATAGAGCAATAGAATCTTTAAAATTAAAGAATGATGCTGAATTATTCTCTATTGCAGAAAAATATGCTCAGAGTTATACAGAATTATATTTGCAAATAAAGGAAATAAATGGGGAAGAAAAGAAAATAGGAAAGAAGGAAATAATCTATTCTAAATACACATATGATGAAATAATAAATGGTTTATACAAGGAAATTAAAGAAATAAAGAGACTTGGAAGATTACCTGTGGTGAACTTTGCAGCAGGTGGTGTTGCAACACCTGCAGATGCTGCTCTAATGATGCAGATGGGTATGGATGGTGTATTTGTTGGTTCAGGAATATTCAAATCACCAAATCCAAAGGAAATGGCAAGGGCTATTGTTGAAGCAGTATTGAATTATGATAAACCAGAGGTAGTTAAAGAGGTATCAAAAAATCTTTCAGGAATGAAGGGTACAGAAATATCATCAATACCTCAGGAACAGCGTTTGCAGGAAAGAGGATGGTAAAGGGCTCGTGGCCTAGTTTGGACAAGGCACTGGCCTTCTAAGCCAGGGATCGCGGGTTCAAATCCCGCCGGGCCCGTTAATATTCATAAGTGAATACTTTAAATAAGAGCAAGTGTTACTATCAACCATGACATTTGAACCTAAATACAAAATTTTGTTAGAAAATAATTTTGTGAGAAGATGGTATGAAAATGTTAGTGCAGGATCAAAGATTACGGCTGATGTTTATTTAAGAACTTTAGGGTTATTTTGTGAATTGAATAATACAGAACCAGATGAAATTGTTAAACTTGCAAAGGATGAACCAAGAGAGTTCAAGAATAAATTTCTTGATTTTGTAAGATCTTTGGAAAAACAAGGTAAGGCAGGATCGTATATTGTGAGATTTAAAAAGGCACTGAAATCTTGGCTAAAATTCAACGATATAGATTTAAAATTAGATGTTAAGATAAAAAGTGAATATGAAACGCCAAGGATAGCAAACGAAAGGGTACCCAGCAAGGAAGAACTTTCAAGGATAATAAGGAAAGCATCATCGAGGGGAAGGGTAGCAATAGCGCTGATGGCTTTCTCAGGATTAAGGCCAGAATCCTTAGGAAATTACGATGGAACAGATGGCATAAGGCTCGGTGATCTCAAGGAACTTAACCTTGATACCCTAGAATTTGAGAAATCCCCTACAATATTAATTGTGAGAGCCTCTCTGAGCAAGGCCAGGCATCAGTATTTTACTTTTATTCCTGAGGAAGGAATCACATATATCAAAGAATACTTGATTGAAAGAAAAAACAAGGGAGAAAAATTTTCCCATGACACACCTTTATTAATATTTGAAGGGAAGGGAGTTAAATCACACAGCATGTTAAGGACACAGTTAATAACCAGGGATATCAGAGAAGCAATACGTAATGCTGGACTTAATATGAGACCATATGTTTTAAGAGGATACTTTGCCACAGCTCTGGACATTGCTGAATCAAAGGGCTTGATATCACATCCATGGAGGATGTTCATAATGGGTCACAAGGGTGATATTGAGGCGAGGTATTCAACAAACAAGAGATTACCACCAGATATGATTGAGGAAATGAGGGAATCCTATAAAAAATGCACAAAATACATTGAAACAGTGGTAAGAGAACCAGGAGTGAATGATGCAAAGATATTCTTCATGAAACAGTTATTGCTTGCCGTAGGCTATAAAGAAGATGAGATAGAAAGGATCGATCTCGAGCACATATCAGACGAGGATTTTCAGAAGATATTGAGGGACAAGGTAGTGGGGGCAATGACGAACAACGGGAATAAGC